>NZ_KV817326.1:130397-135980 GCF_001814615.1 Streptococcus sp. HMSC078H12
GGAACGAAAGTTACGGTTCCATCTGGAGAAACGGTGTAAGTTCCTTCACCATCTACTGTCTTAGTCGTTGAGCCATCTTCGAAAGTAGCAGGTGTATCTTCGTCGATTGGAACATTTGGATCACCTTCTGTGAAGGTTGGTTTACCAGATTGTGTTTGACCTTGGATATCGGTAGATGTCGCATCTTCAGAAGTTGGAACGACTGGAGTAATCTTAGGTGTGTAAGTTGTTTCTACTGTTGTTCCATTTGTATCAGCTGCTTGAACTTTAACTGGAACAACATCACCTGAATAAGATTTATCTGTTGGTGTGAATGTCACAACACCTGTTTCTTTATCGACGGTGAAAGTACCAATCACATCACCTGCTGGTGATTTCGCTTCTACTGAAGCAGCTGGCTGACCAGATTCATCAAGAAGGGTAATTGAATCCTTGTTAATTGGAGCAACTGGGTCGCCTTCAGTGAAGGTTACGGTTCCAGTTTGAACAAGACCTTGTGGTCCAGTAGATTCAGCTGGAGTTGCAGTTGGGTTAAGCGGAGTTACTGTTGGTGTATAAGTTGCAGAAGCTTTTGTTCCGTTCTTATCTTCACGAACAACTGTTACGGCTGGTGCTTCACCTGTGAATGATTTTTCAGGGACGAATGTAACTGTACCGTCTGAAGCCACCGTGTAAGTACCAACGCCATCGACTGTCTTGGTAGTTGAACCATCATCGAAAGTAGCTGGAACGTCATCATTCATTGGCACACGGCTGTTGCCTTCAGTAAATTTAGGCTTACCTGTTTGGGTTTGTCCTTGTTTACCTGTAGATGTTGTATCTTCTGCAGTCGGTGTTACTGGAGTTACAGTTGGTGTGTATGTCGCAGAGGCTTTAGTGCCGTTCATGTCTTCACGAACGACTGTGACTGCTGGTGCTGTGCCTGTAAATGATTTCTCAGGAACAAATGTCACAGTTCCGTCTGCTGCTACTGTGTAAGTACCAACGCCGTCAACTGTCTTAGTTGTTGAACCATCGTCGAAGGTTGCTGGAACA
Source organism: Streptococcus sp. HMSC078H12 (assembly GCF_001814615.1). NCBI lineage: Bacteria > Bacillati > Bacillota > Bacilli > Lactobacillales > Streptococcaceae > Streptococcus > Streptococcus sp. HMSC078H12. The sequence continues at coordinate 131,433 of NZ_KV817326.1, forward strand.
GCTTCATTGATAGCCACTGTTTTCTCAACACCATCAACAGTTACTGTTCCACCCTTGAATTCAGGTTTACCTGTTTGAGTGGCACCTTGGATATCTGTTGTTTCAGCTGGAGTTGCTGTCGGCGTTACCGGTACGATTTCAGGCGTGTAGGTTGTATCTACCTTAATACCGTTTGAACTTTCAGCTTGAACCTTGGCTGGTGTTACCACACCTGTGTATGATTTATCTGTCGGTGTGAAAGTGACTCGACCTGTAGCTGAATCGATTGAATATGTACCAATTTCAGTTGTACCATCAGCAGCATAAGCTGGTGTGCTTGTCACTTCATTGCCATCATTATCCAAAAGTGTGTAGCTATTATCTTTAATGGTAATAGCTTTATCTTCACCATTTACTTGAACAGTTGTTCCTGCAAAGGTTGGTCTACCTGTTTGAGTCGCACCTTGGATATCTTTAGATGTAGCTGGTTTAGCTGTTGGAACAGCTGCTACAACAGTTGGTGTATAAGTTGCATCAGATGTGATAGTTGCAGTCTTACCGTTAGCATTTGTAATCGTAGCAGTTGCCTGAACAGTTACTCCTGCTGCAGTACCAACAAAGTCTTTCTCAGGTGTGAACGTAACTGCTCCAGTCGTTGGATCAATTGTATAGCTACCTTCACCTGCTACTGTTACAGTAGTTTCATCAGTCGGTTGACCAGTTGCTGGATCCACCAATTTCTTGCTTGTAATTTTTGCAGTCTTGTCACTACTCAAATCAAAAGTTGGTGTTTGGGTTTGAGGAACGTTTTGAACATCCGCAGAAACCTTATCTGTAGGAGTCACTGTGATAGGTGTTACAGTTGGTGTGTACTTAGCTGTTGCTGTCTTAACAGCATCAGCTGGCACATCTCCATCTTTATCGTAACCAACCCCTGCAGTAAGTGAAACAGTTACACCAGTAGCTGTTCCAGTAAAGCTTGGTTCTGGAGTGAAAGTCACTTGACCAGTTGTAGGATTGATTGTATATGTTCCTTCACCTGCTACTGTTACAGATGAATCATCAGTCACTTGACCAGTAGCTGGATCCACTAATTTTGCAGGATAAGTAAGACTAGGTGTGATAGAAATCTTTTCACCATTCGAGTTCGTAACTGTTGTATTAAAGGTAGGAGTTTCAGTTTGAGTTGCTCCTTGAACATCCGTTGATGTTTTATCAACCCCTTCAATATTACTTGGTGTAACAGTTGGAATATAGAGACCATCCATGGTATTTAAAACAGTATCTACGTTAGCTTCGTCAGCTGGGAATTTTGTTGACCAGCCAGTATCATAGCCATTGCTGTCTGTACGACGGATAGAGATGCCATCAGCTGTTCCAAGGAAGTGATCTTCTGGAATGAATTCCACATCCACGTCTGTACCATTACCAGTAATCTTGTATTTACCTTGACCAGGGACTACATAATAACCTTCAGAATCTAAAGTAGCTTTGTTACCATTTGAATCAACGATGTATGGTTCTACTGTTTCATCAATTTTAGCTGACTCAGTTCGGCTATATTTTTGCAAACCACGAGCAGTAAAGGCTACAGTAGCGGTTTGCTTAGCACCTTGAACCCCAGTGGTTTCTTTAAACTCCCCTTTTGGTGGATGGGTGATTTGAGTCTTGAAGTCCTCCACTTCCCCAGATAAGGCCATACCAGTTGGGCTTTCGATTTCTTTTGCATTCTTAGCAATACGGATTCGAACTCCTAATTCATTAACACTTGGGTCAATGTAGGTTTTGCTATTAGCAAATGTTAATTGAACCGTACCATCTTTGGTAATGGTTGCTAGATTCGAACGCTCATCTTCATCAAAGGTACCATTTTGGTTAAAGTCTATCCAACCGTAGATATAAGCTTCTGAAGCTCCATCTGTATGGGCTTCTATTGACAGCTTGTAGTTACCTGGGCGTGTACGATCCATCTTGATCATCTCATTGGTTGTACCTTTAAGCTCATCTGGAAGCAATTGGTCAATTCCTTCATCGGCCGTAGTTGCCTTATCATCACCGAACCAGTCAAGAACAGTATTCTCATCCATATCTGGGCTCACATTACCAATATATGGTTGATTTACTTTAGCACCAGTTACACCATCTACAGTTGCAATGGTATGCATAGCTTTTCCGTATGACTCAGGAGCGTCCCCTTCATCAATTGGGAAGAATCCTAGCATTGCTGACTGTTTACCACCTGAAGCGACATAAAGTCCAACTTCAGAGGCACCACGCGTCATAACGATTGGAACAGTATAATTACCTTCAGAAATGTTTGGTCCAAAGATACCGGTTCCTAGACCACCTGTAACTTTGTCAGGATTTCCAAAATACTTCCAAGCTACTGGTTTCTTTTCTGGTCCAACTTGAGTAGATCTACGAAGTTGGTTTAAGTTGGTATTATTAAATTTAGGATTAGGTCCAAAAAGATTTTCAGTATCTTGTGGTGAATATGTTACAGAAGTAGTTGGTCTGGTAAACTTTTTCCATTCTCCAATATGCTGCCAACCTTCTCCATTGGTAGTAAACATAACTAATTCACCTGGGTTAGCAGACTCCCCATCAGCCATAACAATAGCTGGCTTAACTGTCTTACCACGGAAGGTTGCAGAGATTTCAAACTGAACTCCAATATTTCCACCATTCAAAGCTGAACTTATGGTAGTCTTCTTGGTTTTCGTATCAATATTCTCAAATCTGATTTCAGTCCAATTATTTTGGGCATCAGCGACGATTTTGGCCTCTTCACCATTGTTAAAAGCTTGCTTAGCAGCATTTGAAGTGACTCCACTTACATAACCATTTTTTGCATTTGGATCATAGGTTGCTTTTTCAGCTTCTGTAGCCCCTTGATTTTCCATCCGTTTCTTATAGATTTCAGTCGCTTGGAAAGGTTTCAAAGATTTGACTTTTACAGTAACTACATAACCAGGCATGATTTCCTTGGTATAGGTAGACCCAACTTGAAGAGCCAATTTTTCTTCTAAGTTCTCAGTTGGTTTAACTTCACTTTTAGGAACTAATACTGTAGTAGTTCCTGTCCAGTTAGCTACATCTCCAAAGTCCAACCATGAGATTTGGCTAGCCATAGATTTGGCATCAACATTTGTTGTAAAGCCTGGTTTTTCAACTTTTGGTGTTGAAGTTGCATCTTCAACATCATCACCAATCAAGTTTGGATCATTGGCATCACCAAGGGCACGACGAGTACGACGGCGACCAGAAGTTTCTGCTGTTACAACAGGTTGCTCTACAGCAGACGCTTCGGCACCACTTGAAAGAGCATTCGTTGTAGAAGCTTCTGCTTGAACGTCCACACCTTGTGCTTCAGATGCTGTTTCTGAAGCAGGTGTTTCAGATGATGCTGATGTAACAGAGGCTGTCGTTGAAACTCCCGTAGTATTGCCTACACTTGTAGAGCCAGCAACACTAGTGGTAGATGCTGCAGTAGTTGCTGACGTTGATGTAGCTGCTTGAGATGCAGTCTCACTAGAAGCTTGTGTTGTAGACGTTTCAGAAGTAGCTGCGCTAGCATTTGAAACGGTTTGAGACTGACTATTAGTCTCAGTACTAGATAAAATATTTGCGACTTCCGTCGAAGCTTGAGCAGCAACAGCATTCTGAGAAGATGTCTCATCACTCACTGTAGCAGTAGTGCTAGCTACATCTCCTGCTTGGACTTGGTTAGCTGTTTCATCGGCAGATACTTGACTAGCAGTACCAACCATAACCAGAGTTCCAAGAAGAACGGAGCAAACCCCTACATTCAGCTTACGAATCGAAAATCGACTTATACGATCATTAAATAAATCTTTACCCACTTTGGTAATCCTCCACACTTATACTATTAAGTATCTCACCCCTCAATGAGATTAAAAGTATTTAAAAATACTAATCGTTAAATATTTTAACAAAATTCCTAATATTTGTGAAAAGAAATGCTCTTATTTTCAATTTTTTTATAAGGTTCACTTAAAAATAATCATGTAAACAATAGAATGATTATAGATATCACTATTTTTATAAACGTTTCAATTAATAATTTTATAATTATTTACTTTTAGAATTGTCAGTAAAAAGAAACTTATGATTTCATTTTTTTCAAAAATCGATTTTCAGAATTAATAATTCATTAGAACTTTTAAATTAGTAAGTCATTATTGAAATAAAAATGGTTGGTTATCAACTCAGTCCTTCTAAAAAATATAGCTTATAACCATCTTAACTATAGTTTAGAAGCCTATTTAACGACATTTTTTATCCTGTTGTTTTCAAGAAAAGCAAAATTTCTTTGAAAAGATAATTTCCCACTTCGCTAAATACTTTCTAAGTCATATGACACTTAGAACTAAATCTGTTGAAAATACAAACCAAATCAGCCATCTTGCTTTAAACCATTCGGAATAAGTATGATATTCTTCACTTTTTCACTTGTTATTATTATCCAATTGATTTAGCTACCTACGAAAAAAGCTCTATAATCTCTTCAATAGTTTAACCTACTAAATCGATTATAGAGCCAAAAAA
>NZ_KV817326.1:136080-175942 GCF_001814615.1 Streptococcus sp. HMSC078H12
AAAAAAGAAGATCCAAAGACCTTCTTTCAATTTAAGTTCTACTTAAATTATTTTACTGTGCGGATACGCATAGTGTTTGTACCACCTGTACCTACTGGAACACCAGCAACGATAACAATGTTATCACCAGATTCTACAAGACCTGATTCCAATGCAACTTTTTCAGCAACATCAAACATATCATCAGTTGAGCTTGGTTTTTCAGTAACTACTGGAATAACACCCCAGTTAAGCATCAATGATTTTTGAGTAATTTCATCGAATGTTACAGCCAAGATATCAGCTTCTGGACGGTATTTAGAAATCAAACGAGCAGTGTTACCTGATTCAGTAAGAGCAACAACAAGTTTGATATCCATTGAGTTAGTAGCATCTTTAACTGCAGACGCAACTACTTCAGTCTTAGTTGAACGGTCAAATGTTGATGAATCAAGACGACCATACTCTTTAAGAAGAGTTTGAGCGTTTTTATCAATTGTAGCCATTGTACGAACTGATTCAACTGGGTATTTACCATTTGCAGATTCACCAGAAAGCATTGTAGCATCTGTACCATCGATAACTGCGTTGAATACGTCAGATACTTCAGAACGAGTTGCACGTGGTTTTTCTGTCATTGTTTCAAGCATGTTAGTAGCTGTAACAACAACTTTACCAGCAGCGTTTACTTTTGTGATGATCATTTTTTGGTAAACTGGAACCATTTCGAATGGTACTTCGATACCCATGTCACCACGAGCGATCATGATACCGTCAGCAGCTTCGATGATTTCATCAATGTTATCGATACCTTGTTGGTTTTCGATTTTAGCCAACAATTGAACGTGACCATTACCAGTTTCTTCACAGATAGCACGAACTTCTTGTACATCTTTTGCAGTACGTACGAATGAGATAGCGATAAAGTTAAGACCTTGTTCAAGACCAAAACGGATATCAGCGTTATCACGTTCAGCAAGTGCTGGGAAAGGAATTTTAGTGTAAGGGATGTTTACACCTTTTTGTTTAGCAATGATACCATCATTTTCAACATCAACGATGAATTCACGTTTTTCAGCATCTTTGTCTACAACACGAAGACCAAGTTTACCATCATCGACAAGAACTTGTTTACCAACTTCTACATCGTCAAAAACGTCAAGTGCACCTGCAACGTTCAAAGCGATAACGTCGCGAGTTGATTTGATACCTTGTTTAGTAGCAACACGAATTTGTTCACCAGTTTTGTATGCATACTCTTTAGCATCACCTTCGAACAATTCAGTACGGATTTCAGGTCCTTTTGTATCAAGAAGGAAACCTACTTTTTGACCAGCAAGGTCTTCTGCCATACGAACGACATCCATACGTTCACCTTGTTCAGCGTGGTCACCATGTGAGAAGTTGAAACGGAAAACGTTGGCACCTTCCTTGATCAATTGAGCAATGTTTTTAGCAGATGCTTCACGGTCAAGTTTTTCACCCCAGTAACCATCTTCACCAAATTTTTTGCCGCCACGGATTTCAACCGCAGGACCAAGTGTTGCAACGATTTTTACACGTTTATTCATGATAAATAAAACTCCCTTATATTTTTTGTCGCATTAGCGACGGTTTAACAATAATTTAAGTAACTGAGATTAGCTCAAGTTAGACAATGAACGGTTAAGGTCTGCAAAGTCAAGACGTGCTTTGTGAGGATTATTGACGATAATTTTACCGTCTTCAGTAAGACTGAACAAAGCTCCTTCTTCTGCTGTACCAAGGATTGGGCTTTCAACAAGCTCTTCATTGTGGATACCAACAGCTACACCACCAATACCTTGTTTAAGGAGGTCAACCGCATGTGCACCCATCCATGAAGCAAGAACACGGTCACGCGCAGTTGGTGAACCACCACGAACCACGTGTCCAATGTTTGTTGCACGAAGATCTGAAGTATCTCCAGCTTCTTTCATTTTAGCAGCAAATTCTTCAGCACCCATGACACCTTCAGCAACTACGATTACGTGGTGAGTTTTAGCACCTGATTCGTAACCTTCTTTAACTTTACGTACAACTTCGTTAATATCATACTCTTCTTCAGGTACGATAATTTGGTCTGCACCAGAAGCAATACCAGCCCAAAGAGCGATATCACCAGCGTTACGTCCCATAACTTCAACGACAAAAGTACGTCCATGACTGAATGCAGTGTCTTGAATCTTATCGATAGCTTCTGTTGCTGTTGCAACAGCAGTATCAAAACCAATTGTATAGTCTGTACCAACGATATCGTTATCGATAGTTCCTGGAAGACCAACAGCTGGGAAACCATGTTCAGTCAAACGCATAGCACCATGGTAAGAACCATCTCCACCAATAACTACTACACCTTCGATTCCATGTTTTTTAAGTTGCTCAATACCTTTAAGTTGACCCTCAAGTTGGGCAAACTCAGGATAGCGAGCAGACTGAAGGAAAGTTCCACCACGGCTGAGGATGTTGTCTACGCCTTTGGCATCAAGTTGGAAGATATCTCCTTCAACCATACCAGCGTATCCACGGTTAATGCCGAAGACCTCAATTCCTTCAGAAATTGCTTTGAGAACAACTGCACGAGCGGCAGCGTTCATACCAGGGGCATCTCCACCACTAGTTAAAACAGCAATACGTTTCATTATTCCTGATACTCCTTTTATATATTTAACATTTTAATTATAACACAAAGAATTCTAAATGGCTTTAAATTTGAAAATATTTATTGTTTTTTTACCGTAAAACCGTTTTCAGCACATAAGGTGCTAATTCCCGATTAAGTTCCTCGTTCTTAGTTACTCTGTATCTTTGACTAACGATAGTTTCCTTACTTCCTTGATAACGGATAATGACAGGAATGTGTCCAGGATGCTTAGCTAATATTTGAGAAACTTCTATGTCTTTATCATGATTCTCAAGTAAAATCCAGAAACGCTCCGTGCTAGCTTCCTCCATGTTTGACAAGATTAACTGAATGCGTCCATCACGCTCTTGGGTCCGTCCATCAAGATAAAAGAGACCACCTTCACTTAATTTATCCTTATGATAGAAATAAGTTTCTGGAAATAGGGTAACATCAAGTTTATTGATCCCATCAGTGACGTTCAGAAAGGCCATCTGATCACCTTTTTTAGTTCTGATAATTCGAACGGATTCTATCTGAACCAAAACCGTTGCCTTAGTATTAACAGCCAAATCAGAAATGGCTTGATAGGGACGAGAGGCCATTTTTTGAGCCAAGTGTAAAGGATGGGGGCTAAGCCCAACTCCTAGTAACTCCTGTTCTAAATTATAACGATCCTTCTGGCTATAGTCTTCATAATCAACCCAAGAGTAAGATGACTCTGCAAACAAACTTCCTAACTCATTGACAAAAGTAAAGAGGTTGCTTAAATTACCAATGATTTTCTGACGATTTGGTTCAAAAATATCAAACAAACCAATCTGGATAAGAGGTGTCAGACTATCGACTTTCTGATATTTGCTAGGAATACGTGTCAAAAAGTCTTCTATAGAAATGTATTTACCATTTTGTTTGCGATCCTCAATAATCCAAAGGGCAAAATCTCTTGGCAAGCCTTTGATAGTCTTAAGACCTAATACAATCTTTCCATCTGAAATCTTGTCCAGATAGGGAATTCTATTAATATCAAGGCTGGCTAGAGAAAAGCCATTTTCAATTGCATCCTTAATGTAATCACTAGACGAATAGTTTAACATGACGTCATAGAAAATCTGAGGGTAATGCGTTTTGAAATAGGCTAATTGAAAGGCTAGTGCTGAATAAGCATAGGCATGACTTCTATTAAAGCCATAACCTGCAAACTTAGCCATCATACTAAAGAGTCGTTCAGCAATCTGTGGGTTACGTCCCAACCGACGACTTCCTTCCATGAACTCTTCGGACATCTTGGACATTTCATTGGCATCTTTTTTCGACATTGCCCGACGAAGCAAATCGGCTTTTCCGAGTGTAAAGCCTGCAAATACTTGGGCAATCTGCATAACCTGCTCCTGATAAAGCATGATGCCATACGTAGGCTCAAGGATTGGTGCAACTACTGGATCAATCAAATCTACTTTTTCCTTACCATACTTACGAGCGATGAAATTATCTGTATAATCGCTAGCTCCAGGTCGGTTAAGAGAGGTTGTCGCTACCACTTCTTCGAACTTAGCGGGTTTAATCCGTTTAAGAAGGTTAATAGCACCCGCCTGCTCAAACTGAAATATTCCCTTAGTTTTCCCCTTGGCAAAAAGAGCTAGGGTCTGTGGATCTTCCAAATCAATTGATTTGATATCTATAGCGACTCCATGCTCTTCTTCAAGTTTCTCCTTCATTTTTTGAACAAAGGTCAAATTACGGAGGCCCAAGAAATCCATCTTAAGCAAGCCATTGGCTTCGACTGCGGAGGCGTCGTACTGAGTAATCATCATATCCTCACCAGCTTTTAGAGGAATATGGTTGGTCAGGTCATCGTCACTCATCACTATACCAGCAGCATGGATTGAGGTCTGTCTTGGCTGGCCTTCAATAGCCTTAGCAATCTCAAAAGCCCTCTGAAATTCTTGTCTTTGATTAATCAACTGTCTAAATGACATATTCTTCTCATAGACAGAGGTCAAGGTGTCACGAAAAGAAATCTTTTTACTAAGTTGTGATAGTTCAAATTCCTTGGCTCCGAAACGTTTAAAAACATCTCGGATAGCCTGTTTGGCCCCAAAAGTTGAAAAAGTAACAATCTGAGCAGAGTGCTTACTACCATAACGGTCCCTAACATAATGAAGAAACTCGCTTCGATAGATATCAGGCAAGTCGATATCTATATCAGGCATGCTATAACGTTCTTCATTTAGAAAACGCTCAAAAAGCAAGTCATTTTTAACGGGATCAATTCCAGTAATATCAAGGACATAAGCCACCAAGCTTCCTGCAGCAGACCCACGTCCCATTCCCATATAATAACCACGGCTACGCCCAAAGCGTAATAAGTCCCAGACAATCAAGAAATAATCATCAAAGCCCATCTGATGAATGATAGACAATTCTTTGTCTAAACGTTCCTGATAAACTGCTGCGCTTAACTTTTTAGTTTCTAATCCAGATTGGGCTAATTGACGTAATTGGTCAACTGCTGGCATATCACGATTAAAACGGGGAAGCTTCAAATCCGTATCAAATTGATAAGTAATGTCTGAAACAAGTTGCTCCAAATTGTTCAAAGCCTCTGGAATATCACTATATGCACTTTCCATTTCTTGAGGCGAGAAAAGAAGCTGATTCATAGGACAAATAGAGGCCTCTGACAAGGAAACGTTTTGTGAGATGGCGTGTAACATCTGAATCGTCGAGCGATCTACATTCTCAAAATAACGCACTGTATGTAAAGGAATTACAGGATAATCAAACTCTTTGCCAGCATCTTCTGGCCTTACCCCAATAAAAACCTCTGAACCAAGTGTCATCCCTGACTCCCAGTCTTCACTCGGAAGGATGAGGGCAATAGCATTCAGATAGTCCGAAAAAGCTGTAAGTTCACGTTGTCCTGAGGAAAGCTCTGTTGCCAACTTCATCAAATTTTTATAGCCCTGATTATTTTTTGCTAATAGACGAAAAGGAATTTTTCTTCCCTCGTAAAATAGATTAGCTTCCATACCAATCAAAGGACGTAAACCGTTTCTACTTGCAAGCTGGGCAAAATGATAAGCAGCATAGAGATTGTCACGATCCATCAAACCAAGGGCTTGATAGCCAAGCTCTTGGGCACGCGCAACATAGCTGTTCAAATCTACGACACTATCCATGAAACTATAGACGGATTTTGTATCCAATTGTGCAAACATGAAGGCCTCCTTTCTATCTTTCTATTATAGCATACGCTACTAGTAAAAACGCCTCTACCATATTAACTGTTTCAAACAAAAAGAATGAGATAGAACAACATTTTTGATATTGTCCTTATCCCATTCTTTTAAGTGCTCATTATTTTTTTACTAACATATCATTGCTTTTGATAGCAAGATTGAATATCAAAGTTTAGAAAAACAACTTAGTCCCTTATTGCCAATATGATGGGCGTTGTTTTTCATAGGCAGCAATCAAATCTTCATATTGAAGAGTGATTCCAATATCATCAAGCCCTTCAACCAATTTACGTTTCCACTCATGATCAATATCGAATGGAAACTCTCCTGCTGAAGATTTAATGACTTGGTTTGGAAGGTCAATCGTGATTTCCTCACCTGCAGGAAGAGCAGCCAATTTTTGACGTACTTCCAAGGGTTGAACGATTGGCAACATACCATTCTTCAATTCGTTGTTATAGTGGATATCTGAAAATGATCCAGCGATAACACAACGGAAACCGTAGTCTTCCAATGCCCATGCAGCGTGTTCACGAGATGATCCTGAACCAAAGTTATCACCAGTAACCAAAATAGTCGCATCGCGATACTCAGGTTTGTTGAAGACGAAATCAGGATTTTCTTCGTAGTCATCATTAAGATAACGCCATTCAAACATCAAATTCTTACCAAAGCCTTTTTTATCAACAGCTTTCAAGAATTGTTTGGGAATGAGTTGGTCCGTATCGATGTTATCATTCATCAAAGGTACTGATTTCCCTGTATAGACGGTAAATTTTTCCATTATCTTCTCCCTTATGCTTGAACTTCTGGCATATCGCGTACATCTACAAATTTACCAGCGATTGCCGCAGCTGCTGCCATTGCTGGACTACAAAGGTGAGTACGAGCCCCATATCCTTGACGTCCCTCAAAGTTACGGTTACTTGTAGATGCACAGTGAACGCCTTCTGGAACATGGTCTGGATTCATACCAAGACACATTGAACAGCCTGGATCGCGCCATTCAAATCCTGCGTCCAAGAAAATTTTATCCAAACCAAGACGTTCAGCTTCTTTCTTAACTGGACGTGAACCTGGAACAACAATAGCTGTCAATGTTGGTGCGATATGTTTTCCTTTGACGAATTTAGCAGCTAACTCAAGGTCGCTAAGACGTGCGTTAGTACAAGAACCAATAAAGACATAGCCAAGATCGATATCTTTAGCATACTCGCCAGGCTTAACATCCATATACTCGTAGGCACGTTCATCATTAAAGTCTTTGATTTCTGGGAATGGTTGATCAAACTCAACACCCATTTCAGGGTTAGTTCCCCATGTAACCATAGGTGCCAATTCTGAAACATCAATAGTGATTACTTTATCATATTCAGCATCTGGATCTGAAACCAACGTTTTCCAGTCAGCTACTGCTTCTTCGAACTTCTCACCCTTAGGTGCGCATGGACGCCCTTCAACATAATCATAAGTTTTTTGGTCTGGATTCATAAGACCCATCTTAGCACCAAATTCAATAGACATGTTACAGATGGTCATGCGTTCATCCATTGAAAGGGCATCAATAGCTTCACCACAATATTCAACCGCGTATCCTACACCAGCATCAACGCCATAGCGTGCAATAAGTGCAAGAATAAAGTCTTTTGAATAGACACCTGGCTGAGGTTTACCAACAAATTCAACCTTCATTTTCTTAGGTTTTACTTGCCACAAACATTGTGTCGCAAAGACATGTTCTACTTCAGATGTACCAATACCAAAGGCAATGGCACCAAAGGCACCGTGCGTAGCCGTATGACTATCCCCACAAACTACAAATTTTCCGGGTTGACTACGACCTGTTTCAGGACCAACCATGTGGACAATCCCCTGACGAGCAGTACCGTGGGTAGCCGCATCAATACCAAATTCCTCAACGTTTTTCGCCAAAGTATCAATTTGGTTTTTAGAAATAAGGTCACGAATGTTAAAAATATCAACCGTAGGAACGTTGTGGTCTGTCGTACCGAAAGTTAAATCTGGGCGACGAACTTTACGTCCAGCATCACGAAGTCCTTGAAAGGCCTGTGGACTTGTAACCTCGTGAATATAATGCTGATCCACATACATCAATTGTGGTTCGCCCTCATTTCCAGTAACGACGTGGCGTTCCCAAAGTTTATCAAAAATTGATTTTCCGCTCATAAAATACTCCAAATATAATCTAAGGATTAGCTAATCCGAAAGTCTTGTTAGAATAAGGTATAAAAGAACGACATCAATAACAATGCCTATAAGCCAACATAGCTTAAAATACCATTTGTTAATTTTATGTCTAAAAAATTTCCCACCTAGAAAGGCACCAATACCACCTAAAATCAGAGTCTGCAATAATAATGCCTTCTCAGAAATCCGTCTTTTATGTTGAATGGCCTTGCTTTTATCAAGTCCATAAGCACATAAAACAAGGAGATTCCATACCAACAAAACGCTTAGTAACACTAGTTTTAGTGTCATGAGTTTAGAGATTGCTAATAATAGCTGCTGTCATTTCAGCAGTCGAAGCCTGACCACCCAAATCACGTGTCAAGATGCCTTGGTTCAAGGTCTTATCAACAGCATTTTCAATCAATTCTGCCCCTTCAGTTTCATTGAAACTTTCACGCAACATCATAGCTACTGATAAAATCATTGAAATTGGGTTGGCAATACCTTGACCAGCGATGTCTGGTGCTGAACCATGGATTGGTTCATAAAGACTAGGACCATTTTCAGAATGACTGGCAGATGGCATAACACCTAAAGTTCCTGGAAGGACACTTGATTCATCAGACAAGATATCTCCAAAAAGGTTCTCTGTCACAACCACGTCAAAACGAGCTGGATTGGTAATCATGATCATTGCCGCACTATCAACAAGTTGGTGTTCAAGAGTTACATCTGGGAACTCCAAAGAAACTTCATCAGCAATCTTACGCCACAATTTAGAAGTTGCCAATACATTTTGTTTATCAATGCTAGTGACCTTTTTGCCACGACCTTGAGCAATCTTGAAAGCACGACGCATGATACGACGAATCTCATCTGCTGAATAATCATTGATATCACGAGCCTTATCTTCTTCAAGAATATGCTCACCAAAGTAAATCCCACCTGTAAGCTCACGAACAACGACGAAGTCTACTCCTTCGATACGCTCAGGTTTAAGAGGTGACAAGTGTTTCAAAGCATCAAAGATGCGGACAGGACGGATATTAGCAAAGAGATTTAGCTCTTTACGAATGGCCAAAAGTCCTTGTTCAGGACGAACTGGCGCATTGTCATATTTTGGTCCACCAATTGCAGCCAAGAGGATAGCATCTGCTGATTTAGCAGCATCCAAAGTTGACTTAGGAAGTGGATGACCTTCAGCATCAATACCAGCACCACCAAATGGTTTAGCATCGATGTCATAATCAAATCCAATTTTTGAAGCTACTTTTTCAAGAACTTCAAGACCCGCTGCCATAATCTCAGGTCCAATTCCATCACCTGAAAGTGTTACGATTTTCTTTGTCATGTTTAACTCCTCTTTGGCTTATGGAAGGTCACGATAAGAAACTTTACGTGCCATCTCACCAGCATTTTCTTTTTGAACCAATGTATTAGCATTGATATAGGCAATTGCTGATGCTTTCAAGACATCAAAGTCCAAACCAGATGCATTGAAAATAGTATCTGTATCAACATTTTCGACAGTTACAAGTACACGCGCTTGCGCATCAATACCATCAGTTACAGCGTCAATATTATAAGAAGTCAAGCGAACTGTTTGGTTGAAGAATTTATCAATAGCATTGAAAATAGCTTCAACTGATCCTTGACCGTTTGCCAAAAATTCTACAGATTCACCGTCTTCATTAGCCAAGCTAACTGTAGCAGTGATTGTTTCATCAGCATTAGTGGTCAAACGAAGATCTTCGAAGTGGAAACCTTCTGGATTATCTACACTAGTACCAGCAACAAGTGCACGAATGTCTGCATCGGTAATATCATGTTTTTTCCCAGCCAAGATTTTGAATTTGGCAAAGAGTGGCTTGATATCTTCTTCAACAAAGTCAAGCTCAAGTTCTTTCAATTTTTCAACAAAGGCATGGCGTCCTGACAATTTACCAAGAGGAAGACTGTTACTCTTGACACCTACCAATTCTGGTGTGAAGATTTCATAAGTTTGTGGGTTCTTAAGTACACCATCTTGGTGGATACCTGATTCATGAGAGAAAGCATTTCCACCAACAACAGCTTTATTTTTAGGAACTGGAATACCTGAGAAGCGAGAAACAAGCTCTGATGTATTCATAGTTTCATTCAAAACAATATCACAACTTGCTTGGAAGAAGTCTTCACGAATTTTCAAAGCAACAGCTACTTCTTCAAGAGCAACATTACCAGCACGCTCACCAATACCATTGACTGTTCCCTGTACACGTCCAGCACCATGTTTAATTGCTGTCAAAGTATTTGCAGTTGCCATACCAAGGTCATCGTGGCAGTGAACACCAAAGACAACTTTATGATCTGATTTAATATTTTCAGTCAAGTGATCAAAAATACGTGCAAACTCTTCTGGAGTCGTAAAGCCAACTGTATCAGGAATATTAATATATGAGGCACCAGCATCAACTGCTGTTTGAACAACTTCAGTCAAGAAATCAAGCTCAGTACGAGTAGCATCTTCAGGAGAAAACTCAACAACTTCAAATTTTGAACGTGCATATGACACATGTTCTTTTACAGCTTCAAGAATTTCTTCTTTTGATTTCTTCAATTTGAACTCACGATGAATCGGACTTGTTGCGATAAAGACATGAATTTGTGGATACTTAGCATCTTTCAAAGCCTCATAACAAGCATCAATATCAGATTTTACTGAGCGAGCCAAGCCAGTAACAGAAGTTGTTGTCATAGCTTCTGCAATTTGTTTTACTGCTTCAAATGAATCTGGGCTAGCTGCAGGGAAACCAGCTTCAATTACAGAAATTCCCCATTTTTCAAGTTGCTTAGCAATGGCAACTTTTTCTTTGATTGAAAAGTTAACACCAGGTGTTTGTTCCCCATCACGAAGACTTGTATCAAAAAATTCAACTTTACGCATAGACAATCCTCTTTCTAAAAGTAAAAACGATAGTAGTAAAAAAACATCTCACTCGGAAACCCAAGCGAGATGTTTTTACCTCCCGCTTGGTAAGCCAAACAGGACTAATGCTTTTGCACTAGCCCTCATTACGCAATAGCAAAACAGTTGTAGTTGCGAATGTCATTTGACTCATTTCCTTTCGATGTATCTTGGTTAATATGATACATCTTTCCAACTTGAAAGTCAAGGAAAAATTACTGAATTGACTGACTTTTCTGACCACTATTTACATTTATTTTCAAGAAAAGAAAAAAGCTGACCGAAGTCAACTTTTTATTTGTTAATGATAACTACTTATCTCAGCTTATTTTCCGAGGTAGTATTCGTTAACAACGTTCAATTTTTCGTCAAATTCGAATACCAATGGTGGGAAGTTTGGAATTTCAACATCCATGATTTCGTCGTCTGACAATTGTTTGATGTGTTTAACAAGGGCACGGATTGAGTTACCGTGTGCACCTACGAATACGTTTTTACCATCTTTAAGAGCTGGAGCGATTTTATCTTCCCAGAATGGAAGGGCACGTTCCAAAGTAACTTTCAAGTTTTCAGCATCCGGAATTACTGAATCGTCAAGTGAAGCGTAACGACGGTCAGTGTGTGCTGAGTGCTCATCATCACGATCCATTGCTGGAGGCAATACATCGTATGAACGACGCCAGATGTGAACTTGCTCATCACCAAATTGTTCAGCAGCTTCTGCTTTGTTTTTACCAGTCAAACCACCGTAGTGACGTTCGTTCAAGCGCCATGATTTTTCAACTGGAACCCAAAGTTGGTCAGATGCTTCAAGAGCCAAGTTAGTTGTTTTGATCGCACGTTTCAATACTGAAGTGTATGCTTGATCAAATTCGATACCAGCTTCTTTGATCAATTTACCAGCGTCGATAGCTTGTTGAGTACCTTTTTCAGAAAGATCTACGTCAGCCCAACCTGTGAAAAGGTTAGCTTTGTTCCATTCAGACTCACCGTGGCGAGCGAAAACCAATTTTACCATTAGTTATGTCTCCTTTTTATTTTGGGTTAAACCCATTTACTCCTTCTATTCTACCCAAAAAACCTTGAAAAAGCTAGCATAATCCAAAAAATTCTGTAAAATTCTACTGCATCCTGTCAGTCTCAAAAGCGAGGGTATTAGAAATTCACTTTAGATGCTTTTGCATATCCATTATTTCCTTGTTTTAGGCCTTCATTCATGCTAAAATGAGATGAATTAGTAACATTTTACATTGTGATCTTTAAAGGAGGATCTTATGGTTTCTACTGCTACAAAAGTTGGTCAGTTTACATTTTCTAACTGTCTTATGAATGCTGCGGGTGTTCATTGTATGACTAAGGAAGAATTGGCAGAAGTTGAGGCTTCAGCTGCAGGTTCATTTGTCACAAAAACAGGGACACTTGAAGCCCGCCCGGGTAATCCTGAACCACGTTATGTTAATGTACCTCTTGGGTCAATCAACTCAATGGGCTTGCCAAATAACGGTTTTGAATACTACCTTGACTATGTGATTGAATTGCAAAAGCAACCCAATACCAAAAATCACTTCCTTTCACTAGTTGGTCTCTCACCTGAAGAAACCCACACGATTCTCAAAAAAGTTCAAGAAAGCGACTATGAAGGACTTGTTGAACTCAACCTCTCATGCCCTAACGTTCCTGGTAAACCTCAAATTGCCTATGATTTTGAAACCACTACTGAGATTCTAACTGAAGTATTTTCTTACTTTACAAAGCCTCTTGGGGTGAAATTACCGCCTTACTTTGATATTGTGCACTTTGACCAAGCCGCTGCAGTATTCAACCAATTCCCTCTTGTCTTTGTTAACTGTGTCAACTCAATTGGTAATGGACTTTATATTGAAGATGAATCTGTCGTCATCAAACCTAAGAATGGTTTTGGTGGTATTGGTGGTGATTATATCAAACCTACTGCCTTGGCAAATGTTCATGCTTTTTACCAACGTTTAAAACCTGAAATCCAAATTATTGGTACCGGTGGTGTTAAATCTGGTCGCGATGCTTTTGAACACATCCTTTGTGGCGCAAGCATGGTACAGGTTGGTACTGCCCTTCAAAAAGAAGGTGTGGCTGTCTTTGAACGTATCACAAAAGAACTTAAAGAAATCATGGAAGAAAAGGGATATGAAACCCTTGAAGACTTCCGTGGCAAACTGCACTACATTGACTAGAAGACAAAAGAGTTTGGAAAATCTTCCAAACTCTTTTTGCTTTGTTTGATGAGGATTCTCTTGTTAGACAAGACCATCATCGTCACGCTCATCCCAGTCTTCAAAAGGATCCTTGCCCTCTTTTTCAGCCTGAAAACGTTTTTGACGAGCTTCTTCGATTTGTTTCTCACTTGGCTTCATCAGTTTGCTAATAGCAACAATACCTGATAGTTTTATAACTGTAAAAACCAAAAGAAAAATTAATACCACTGTTATGGTTTTCATAGTTTTCCTTATATATTTTCGTATAAATCAAAACCCCTAAATGCTTAGGGGTTTTAAGATTATTTAACTGCGTCTTTAAGAGCTTTACCAGCTTTAAATGCAGGAACTTTAGAAGCTGCGATTGAGATAGCTTCACCAGTTTGTGGGTTACGACCTTGACGAGCAGCGCGTTCGCGTACTTCAAAGTTACCGAAACCGATCAATTGTACTTTTTCACCTGCAGCAAGGAATTCTTCGATAGAAGCGAAAACTGCATCTACAGCTGCTGCTGAATCTTTTTTAGTAAGCTCAGTTGCTTCTGCAACTTTAGCGATCAAATCTTGTTTGTTAGCCATTGTAACAATCCTCCAATTTATTTCTAAGCGAATAGTTTTTTTAGCGCTTGAACAAGTATTATCTTATCCTAAAAGGCCTATGAGGTCAAGTAATAAACGCTAATTTAATCGCTTTTTTGCAAAAAGTAAAGGCTTTTTAATTTATTGTCTTATAGATGTCAAATTCGATACGGTCATTAACCAAATCAAGGCTTTGAGCACGTGCTGTTATCCCCTTCTCATTCTTCATAGACTGAATATTTAGGGTAACTTTTCCCTTCTTACTATCGATGGCGATGTAATCAGGAAGGTTAGTTGAACGTTTAATCATCTTAAGGGCATCCGAAACAGGCAGTTTCAAGGTTCCAGCCGAAAGCTCAGAAACATGAAGTACAATTGCTCCTGATTCACTAACAACCGGCGTAAAGTAGACATAAAGAGGGACAGGGTGACCTAAAACCTTATAGCTACTTTCGAAAACAATTTTAGAATTGGTAACCTTGACCTTGAAACGCATCTTATCGGTCGAATAATCTTGGGCAAAGCCCGTAAGAGCAGCGTCAAGCTCCTCCCTTGTCATACTATACTTACCAATTTTAGTTGCTCCCTTAGGTAGGGATACAGAACTCGTTGTCTCCACTGGAGCCATGATTCTATAGGCCACAACACTTACTAAGGCTAGATTTAAGGCCAAGAGTCCTAAAAATAACCACTTCCATATCTTACTCACCTGACCACTCCTTCTTTGTTTGGTTAATACGCTTCAAAATGGCATCTGACATAATTTGATAACCTGTATTATTTGGATGAAAATGATCATCCTCAAAAAGAGCATCATTCAGGCTATCTTGAGAAGATTTACTAGATTGAGACGAATCATCAGAGCTTGTAACACCGCCCTTACCGTCAATTCCCTTATAAAGCAAATCATTTACAGGAACAAAATAGACATTATCGTACTTCTTGCACACTTCTTCAGTCGACTGGTTCCAATTATCGACAATAGTTTGCATTTCTGTCATCTCTGGAAAATTAAGATAAAAAGGATTGTAAATACCAACAATATAAATTGGCAATGTTTTATTATCCTTACGAGCTAACTCAATAATCTGTCCTAATCTCTTTTGATAGGCCTGAGCAGGCTTAGTGAAGGTGTCTACATTAAGATTAGTGATATTGTCCTTAATGACATGGATCACATCATTACCACCAACTGTCAGAGTCATCACTTTAGCCTTTTTGAGATCTCTTTGAATATCCTTCTTTTCTTGCATTCTCTTGAGAATTTGATTGCTCGTATTTCCTGCGATACCATAGTTTCGAGAGGTCACTTGCCAGTCAAAATCAGACTCTAAGGCCTGAGACAAAACAGGAACGAAGCCCCCTTGATTACTACTATCACCTACCCCTTGCGTAAGGGAATCACCGATAGCAACATAGGTGACCTTTTCATTTTTAATAGATTTGATCTTATCTGCAATTTTTGATGACTGATGCGTACTAGGAACTACAAAAATGAAGAGGCCGACAAATAAGAGAAAAAGCAAGAAGAAGCCTACAAGGCTTCTAACTAATTCTGATTCTTTCCACTTATTCATAACGAACCATTACGGCAAAGGCGCCTTCACCAGTGTGCGTTTGAATGATGGAACCAGTCTCAAGGATTGAAATTGGAGCACCCAAAACCTCAAGTTTTTCAGCCATTTCATGTGCAAAATCAGGTGTCCCTGCATAAGAAATACCAATCTCTGCCACTTTGCGGTCCTTATCCTTGATACCATTAATATAAGAATCTAACCATTTTGTGAATGTCTTAGCACCACGACCCTTCGCAATGGTATTCAACTGATAGTCTTTCAACTCCATAATGACACGGATATTGAGCAATGAAGATAGTAGACCTGTTACACGTCCAATACGGCCACCTTTGACAAGGTTTTCAAGGGTAGACACACCGATATGAAGTTCGGATTTACTTTTCACTTCTTCCACACGTGCTACAATCTTATCAAGACTAGCTCCTGCTTCAGCTAGTTTAGCTGCTTCAACAACTTGAAACTTAAGGCACTGATCTGTAAAGCCTGAATCGATAACGGTTACATCTGCTCCTGACAGGCTAGCTCCTTGACGTGAGGCTTCACATGTCCCAGAGAGTGTATGCATGATGTGGATAGCCACAATCTGTTCCGCACCTTCTTTGACAAGTTTTTCATATGTCTCAGCAAACAAACCTACTGGTGGTTGGCTAGTCTTTGGTAACTCTTTACTATGCTTCATCATATCCAAGAAACGGCCTTCTTCTCGAAGATCACTATCTGAATAGATGACACCGTCCACCATAACCGACAATGGAACAACAGTGATATTATATTTTTCAACCAATTCTGGTTCAATCGTAATTGACGAATCGGTTACAATTCTGATTTTACTCATATTTTTCTCGCTTAACACAAATTTTTATTCTATTATAGCATGACTGGAAAACTTTTCCCAAGTCTTTTTCTAAAGAGAGTCATCCACCTTTAACAAGGCTCTTGCTTGGCTCAGGGCAGCCTCCGTCACATTATCACCTGCTAACATCTTAGCGATTTCTTGCACCCTTTCCTCAGGTGTCAAGAGACGAACACGAGAGACAGTTGTCTCATTATCGCTTTCCTTAGAAATAAAGAACTGATAATCAGCAATGGCAATAACTTGTGGAAGGTGACTGATGGCCAAGACCTGACCATGACTCCCAATCTTATGAATTTTCTGAGCGATGGCTTGGGCAACACGACCTGAAACGCCAGTATCAACCTCATCAAAGACGATACTTGTTTTGTCTTCTTTGCGGGCAAAGGCTGACTTAATCGCTAACATGAGTCGAGATAATTCTCCTCCTGAAGCAACCTTAACAAGCGGTTTAAAGCCTTCACCTGGATTGGTTGAGATGTAAAACTCAACCTGCTCATTGCCATCACGGTTAAATTTCCCTTTAGTAAAGGTAACTTTAAAATCAGCCTTATCCATGTAAAGGTCGCATAACTCGTTCTTAATCTCAGCTTCAAGGGCTGTAGCAATTTGATGGCGTGCCGTTTGTAGGGTCTCTGCAGATGCAAGCAGGTCTTTTTCAAGTTGCTTAAGCTCTTGTTCCATGGCATCTGACGAGCTGGAATTGCCAGTCAGAAGATTGTACTCTTTACTTGAATTTTCCAGATAATCTAGGACGTCATCGACAGTCCCACCATATTTACGAGTAATTGCATTAATCGTATCTAAGCGGTGTTCAATCTCTTGCAAACGCCCAGCATCAAAGTCCAAATTATCCAAAAGGTCACCAAGTTGCTTAGTGACATCTTCCAGAACATAATAGGCTTCTGATAGATTTCCAGAGAGTTCTTTGTAATCTGAGTCATACTCTTCAAGAGACTGGAGGTCATTCATAGCAGAACGAACATTTGAAAGGCTTGAAAAATCTTCATTATCCAGCATGACATAGGCATTGGTTAAGGTATCAGCAATCTGCTTATGGTTAAGAAGCTTGTCTCGCTCCTTCATCAATGCCAAATCTTCTCCTGATTTTAGAGAGGCTGCTTCAATTTCTGCGATCTGAAAAGCCAGCATTTCAATTCGAGCCTTATGCTCCTGCTCATTTTTCTGCTTTTCAAGAACGGATTTTCTTAACTCACGATAGCGGTCAAAATACTCCTGGTACTCTTTCTTAGTCTGGAAAAATTCCTTGTCACCAAAGGCATCAAGCATGGTAATATGCAGAGCAGGTTTCATAAGCTCTTCCTGGTCATGTTGTCCGTGGATATCTACCAAGAAGTGCCCAACGGCTTTAAGCGTCGTTAAATTGACCATCTGTCCATTGATACGACTAACACTTCTACCATTTTGGAAGATTTCACGACGGATAATCAATTCATCCTCGACAGGAATCCCATTATCTTCCAAGATACTAACCAAGGCAGGATTTTGTTCGATTGAAAAGAAGCCCTGAATTTCAGCCTTAGATGCTGAATGACGGACGACTTCGCTAGAAGCACGTGCGCCCAACATAAGATTCATGGCATCTATAATAATGGACTTACCAGCACCTGTTTCACCAGTAAGGACGGTCATACCATTCTCAAAGTTTAGAGAAATCTCTTCAATAATTGCGAAATTCTTTATCGTAATTTCGAGAAGCATAGGCCCTCCTATTCTTCAACCCACTTAATGATTTGCCCCTGTAGTTCGATGGCTGCTAACTCTGACTGAGCCACTAAAAAGAGGGTATCATCGTCAGCAATGACACTAAAAATCAAATGCTTGTACTCATCCAAAAGAATCTTCTTGATGAGGCGGCTAGTCCCAGGTTGAACAACGATATTCATAAAGGCATGTTGGCGATCAACACGCAACAAGCGACGAGTCGAAACAGAGGTTCCACCTACTCGTCTAGGAGCAGTTGAGAGCCCATAGATGTATGAACCGTCTTCCGTTGGTACCTTGGTAATACCAATTTCATTGATATCACGCGATACTGTCGCCTGAGTAGCCTTCAATCCCTCATTTTGGAGTAATTTTACCAATTCTCCCTGAGTCGTAATTTTATTTTCTTGGACAATCTTTCGGATCAACTCCAAACGATCATTCTTCTTCATTCTTTTTAAACTCCTTATGTGCTTGTGCTACAACTTTCTTAATAGAGGTTTGAGCATCATTTTGAGGAGAATTTGTCTTCTCCAAGTGTGCGAGAAACTCAATGTTACCATGACCACCTTGGATAGGTGAAAAGTCCAGTCCCTTAACTGAAAAGCCATAGTCAACCGCAAAGGCTGTCACTGTTTCTAACACTTTTTCATGGACACTGCTCTCACGGACAATCCCGTTTTTCCCAATTTGTTCACGGCCCGCCTCAAATTGTGGTTTCACAAGAGCAACTACTTGCCCTCCATCAACCAATATCTTAGCTAAGGCCGGCAGAATCAGATTAAGAGAGATGAAGCTGACATCAATTGATGCAAAAGACGGTAACCCTTCTGTGAAATCAACAGGTTCCGCATAACGGAAATTATATTGCTCCATGGAACGAACACGCTCATCTTGACGTAATTTCCAAACCAACTGATTGGTGCCGACATCCACAGCATAAACCAGTTTAGCCCCATTTTGAAGCATAACATCAGTAAACCCACCTGTTGAAGCTCCGATATCGATGGTCGTCATGTCTTCAACTGACAGATTGAATACTTCCAAAGCTTTTTCAAGTTTGAGTCCTCCACGGCTCACATACTTGAGTTTTTCTCCTTTAAGCTTCAACTCTGTACCGTCGTCGATTTTTTCACCGGGTTTATCGTAACGTTCACCATTGATAACATTAACAACTAAACCAGCCATAACGCCACGTTTAGCTTGTTCTCGTGTTTCAAAAAGGCCTTGTTTATAAGCCAAAACGTCTACTCTTTCCTTAGGCATGGAGTCGTAACCTTTCTATGATTTCTATAATACTGTCTTTCTTGAAACCTTGGGTCTCAGCTAGATTTTGGAAAATAGCCTCAGCTTTATTAAGTGATTCCTCGAGGATAGCATGTGATTTTTCCAGACCAAGAAGAGCCGGATAAGTTGATTTTCCAGCAACTATATCTTTTCCAGGTGTCTTCCCAAGTTCTTCGAAATCAGCAGTCACATCCAAAATATCATCACGTACTTGAAAGGCAAGACCAATCAAGCGACCAGCTTCTTGAAGATTTTCCAAGACCTGTTGATCTTTTTGAGCAACAATACCAGCCGCTACAAAAGGAAAGGTTAAAAGCTTACCTGTCTTATTCTCATGAATCTTAGCCAGTTGCGATAAATCAAGTTCCTGACCTTCACCCTTCATATCCAACATCTGTCCACCTACCATACCGAAGGTACCTGAAGAATGAGACAATGCTTGAATCAATTGAACTCGAATTTCTGCTGATAGGTCTGTTTGAGCCAGGAGATCAAATGGATCCAAAAAGAGAGAATCTCCAGCCAAGATTGCCGTTGCTTCATCAAATTTCTTATGGTTGGTTAAACGCCCTCGACGGTAATCATCATCGTCCATGGCCGGCAGATCGTCGTGAATAAGACTTCCAGTATGAATCATTTCAAGACTTGCTGCGACATCGAAATGACTAGGAGTAAGCTCTAAACCAAAACCTTCAAGTAAATCTAAGAAAATCAGTGGACGAATACGCTTGCCTCCACTATCAACTGAATAAAGGATGGCAGTGATTAAATCACTTGATACAGGAAGATTCTTTTTTTGGTAGTAATCACGGATAGCCTCATCAATTTTATTTAGCTTGCTCATTAGGCATCCATTTCCGTTTCTGTACCATCTGCTTGCATGACCTTAACTAGTGTTTTTTCGGCATCTTCCAAGGTCTTCTGCAAATCTTTAGACAAGGCCATACCTTTTTGGAACTCAGCAATAGCATCCTCAAGAGCAACATCACCTGTTTCGAGCTTAGTGACGATGGCTTCTAAGTCCTGTAAATTTTCCTCAAATGTTTTTTTAGTTGACATTTTTCACCTCTACTTCTAGTTCTCCATCTCTCATTTGGACGGTTAATTGATCACCTTCGGTAATATTCTTAGTACTTGTTAAAGGTTTATCATCTTTCTTGACAATGGCATAGCCCCTTGCAACAATACGGCTAGTATCTAGAGACAATAAGGCATCCTGTGCCTTTTCTAATCTCACACGCTTACCATTAATAGTATTCTTGGTTGTAGTCACCAATAAACGTTGTAAAGACTCTCGACGGTCTTGGTAGTTCTGAACACTAGTTAGAATATTTAAGCCTTGTAATCGTTGTCTCAAAAGTTCCGCTTCTTTTTGTTTTCGCTCGAAATCTTGACTCATGAAGGTTTCAAGCCTTGTTGTTAGTCGATCCAACTTTTGTAGATAACCATCGTAAAGGCGTTCAGGTTGTCTAAAGACAACAGATTGTGACAATTTGGCCAAGCGTTCCTGATTATATTGTATACGTCTCAAACAGGCTTGATAGGCTCTATTTTGTCTTTCACGAATCCAAACCAAGGTATCAGCCTTTGATACCGGAGTCGCAAGTTCTGCCGCTGCTGTAGGCGTAGCAGCTCTACGATCTGCAACAAAGTCAGCCAAAGTCGTATCTGTTTCGTGACCAACGCTTGAAATCACAGGTAGGCGACTCTCAAAAATCGACTGAACTACAATTTCCTCGTTAAAAGCCCAGAGGTCTTCAATAGAACCTCCACCACGACCAACGATAAGTAAATCTAGGTCATCCCTTTGATTGGCTTTTTGGATATTTTCAGCAATCTCCTGTGCAGCTCCTTCACCTTGAACCTTGGTTGGGAAAAGTAAGATTTCTACCCCAGGAAAACGACGACTAACGGTCGTAATAATATCTCGAATAACCGCACCACTAGGACTAGTGACAACCCCAATTTTTTTGACAAAATTAGGCAGAGCTTGCTTATGACGATCATCAAAGTAGCCTTCTGCAGTCAATTTTTTACGAAGCTGTTCAAACTGGATGGCCAAAGCCCCAATACCATCTGGCTCTGCCTTCTCGATAATAATGGAATAAGAACCACTAGGCTCATAAATCTGGACACGACCAACGACATTGATCTTCATCCCTTCTTCGAGTTCAAAACCAAGTTTTTTGAAAACTCCAGCCCAAATCGTCGCCTGAATAACAGCTCCTTCATCCTTAAGCGAAAAATATTGGTGACTCGGACGTCGACGAAAATTGGAAACCTGCCCCGTCAAATATACCCTCTCTAAATAAGGATCACGGTCAAATTTCATTTTCAAATATTTGGTTAAGGATGTGACCGATAAATAGTCTGACACGACAACTCTCCTTTATTTAAGCTATCCTTGAAAACCTGAAGACATTAAAAAAGTTCTGCAGAACTATCATCCCCAAATCTTCTCAGTCGGCTTTTTAATTGTATACACGATTACTTAAAATTATACCAAAAAAGACTGTCAAAAGACAGTCTCAACCACCATTGTCAGGTGTTTTATATAGTTTCATTAATCGGTTGTATATTTTTTTGAAACGACGTCCCAAGAATCGCTTGAACCGTCAATACCACCATAGGCTTCGAGTTGTCCCTTCTTATCTACACGGAAAAGAAGAACATCATTACCATAGGCATCATAAAGTTGAGCATAAACTAGATTATCATCATCATCCGTCCATGAATAGACTTTCCAACCTAGATTCTTATAATTTTCTCCAGTTGACCCTTGTTCTTTAGCATAGGTAGAAACAACCCAGTCTTCTAACTGCTGGTCAGACAAGGATGAGGTATCAACTTGAGAGGATTGATTATCTGATGATGCTGCTGCTTGTTCCTTACTTTTAGCTAACTGACCATTTTTCCATGGATTTGTTACACTCTCTTTTTGGTTATTACTATACCACATCAAGGTAACCACAGGAATAACCACTGCAAGTACTGCAACAACTCCAATTACCCATCTAATGATTTTAGGATCTTTGAGTTTATCAAAACTCGAAACTTTTCTTCCCTTTGTAGTTTCATTTTTACGACGTCTAAATTCGCTCACAGCTTTTTCCTCTTTTTCTTGAAAGTAGTCCCTTTTTTTCTTTTCCTCTTGTTCCAAGAGTTTTTGCACTTCCCTACGACCCTGCGGATCACTCGTTTGAGCCAATGAAATCTGCAACTGAAAAATACGATTATCCAAAGCTTGCTCATATTCTTTGGCTGCTTCTCTATCACCATTATCAGCTAAGGCTCTCAGATACTCTTCATTACTGAATTCAGCCATTCACTAAATCGCTCCTGCTTCTAAATCGTTTCTTCTATTTTCTTAAAGCCTGAGACTTTTGTCAAGTTACTAGTTTGTAACAAATTCTTACAGCTGTAAAAAGCCGAAGAAAACCACATTCTCCAGCTTATTTCTTGGTTGTTTCTTTATAATACTTACAATAACTTTGAAGAGGACATGTCTGGCATTTAGGATTCTTAGCCAAGCAATGATAACGTCCAAAGAAAATCATACGGTGATGACTGATAATCCAATCCCTCTTAGGGATTTTCTTCATCAGTTCTGCTTCAATTTCCTCTACACTAGCATCCTCTGGCACGATATTTAGCCTCTTAGATACACGTGAGACATGCGTATCTACAGCAATAGAAGGGATGCCATAGACTTCAGCCAATACTACGTTAGCTGTTTTTCGTCCCACACCAGGTAGACTTTCCAATTCCTTATGCGTTTTCGGAACCTGTCCATCAAAATTCATTAAAACAGCTCTAGCAGTCTTGATGATGTTCTTTGCTTTATTTTTGTAAAGACCAATCGTTCGCAAACACATCTCAACGCCATCAAGATTAGCCGAAGCCAAATCCTCAATTTCTGGATAACGCGCCCACAAGCCTGGTGTAATCTTATTAACAGCCTTATCAGTTGTCTGGGCCGATAAAATAACAGCAACTAATAGTTGGAAAGGAGTTTCCCACTCCAGCTCTCCATGAGCATTGGGAAACATCTCCCCCATGAGAGCTAGAGCCTCATTAACACGTTTTCTTCCTAACATTATTGGCCACCCCATAATTGACGGGCTGCATCCATACCTGTTTTGAAGTCATCCGAAACTTGGTGATGGTGCTTCTTACCTTGATGCTCCAAACGACGCTCTTCAACTTGAATTTTCGTCGTAATACCACTCAATTTCCAGTTACGCAAAACCCCTTTGATGTAATTCCAATTTGTCTTGCGGTTAAATACTGCTTCTTTCAAAGCCTCACGGATAAGTTCAGGATCAGTGTGCTCTTCTTGGATTTCCTTGTTTAAATCTTCGATAACCATAGGATTCAAGATTCCCAAAGCTTGTTCTAACTCATCTGTTAATTGCTTGATGAGCTGTGTATTTGTTGGCTGACCAACGACAGGCCCGGTCGTTGTCTTTTCATTGCTCACTAACTTGTCCAAAACTGCCAAGGCAGGTGAAGCATCTACAACCATCTCAATTTCATTATTAACCTTAATAGTCGTGAAATCAAGGAGCCCAGCCTCAGTCAATGTCGTAATACTTTTATTAACCTCAGTTGGTGTCTTTCCAGTTGCTTGCGCTATCTGACTAGAAGCCACTTCTCCAATCTGAGTTGTCGTTTGTAGATAGAGAAACTGCCAAACTAGAAAGTCATCCGCAGATGGAAAAATATCCTTAAAGTGGAAAAATAAAGCATTAGGAAGGACCAGATTACCTGATCGATACTGTTCAAAAAAACTCATATTTACCTTTCAGAGTAGCTAGACACCCCAAAAGTCTTTATGCGCTCACATAAGTCTTTTGAGACTGTCTACTACAAATAACCGTAGAATGAAAAATCGTCTTCCAACTCTTCTAAACGATAAGGTGTTTCTTGATATACCGCATAGTTAATCCAATTGCTAAAGAAAGCAGATGCCGCAAGATTCCAACGAAGTTTAGGCTCCTGGCTTGGATCATCCTCTGGGAAATAGTTTGCCGGTACGTCTGGATTAATCCCTGCATCCAAATCTCTTCGGTATTCTCTGGCCAGAGTATCACGGTCATATTCAAAATGACCGAAACTATATACTTCACGAAGATTCTTACTTGCTAAAATAGATAAACCAACCTCTGGTCCTGACACAACAATATCTAAATCCGTCTTGTTTTTAATATCCTCGAGCGTAACCTCAGTATAGCGAGAGTGTGGTGACACAAAGCTATCATCAAAGCCATTCATAAGGAAGTTTTCAGGCATGTCAACCGTTTGTTTATAGATACCAGATAGTTTCTCTGACAATGGGACCTTGTCGACTCCATGCTTATAATAGAGACCTGCTTGAGCTCCCCAACACAGATGAAGGGTTGAATAGACATGCTTTTTAGACCAGTCAAAAACCTGTGTCAATTCTTGCCAATAATCAACTTCTTCAAAAGGCATTTGCTCAACAGGAGCACCTGTTACGATGAGACCATCATAATACTTATGCTTAATTTCATCAAAAGTCTTATAAAAGGTTTCCATATGTTCGGCATGGGTATTTTTTGACTTATGACTAGCCATATAAAGAAACTCGACGTTAATTTGAAGTGGCGTATTGGCCAAAAGACGTAGCAATTGAGTTTCCGTAACTTCTTTAGTAGGCATAAGATTAAGGATTAAGACCTCCATTGGTCGAATATCCTGGCTACTAGCTCTGTTCTCATCCATGATGAAGACATTTTCCGAACGCAATACATCAAGAGCTGGTAACTTATTATCAAGTTTTATAGGCATAACAATATCTCCATCCTTATTTATTCTATCTTCATATTATAAACCGGGGAGGTATTGTTATCAAATATATATTTTCTCTAGTTAGCTATAGCTTTAAACTATATTTAGAGGGCACCTTTGTTTTAAAAGAGTTAAAAAGGCCCTAAGGCCTTTTGTTAATTCATAGATAGATTTATCCTGGGAAGTTCATCAATACTTTAGTATCGTAACCTTCGATAGCATCACGTCCATTAAGACCATCAAGCTCAATCAAGAAGGCACAACCAGCAACGACACCACCTAGGCGCTCAATCATTTCAATTGTAGCTTTGACAGTACCACCAGTTGCCAAGAGGTCATCAACGATAAGTACACGTTGGCCTGGCTTAATTGCATCGGCATGCATACAAAGTGTATCGACACCATACTCTTTTTCGTAGTCGGCTGAAATCACTTCACGTGGCAATTTACCAGGTTTACGAACAGGAGCAAAACCAATACCAAGTTCAAAAGCAACTGGACAACCAACGATGAAACCACGTGCTTCAGGACCAACAATCATGTCAATCTTCTTATCAGTCGCATACTGAACGATTTCACGGATAGCATAGCTATAAGCATTTCCATCAGCCATCAAAGGACTAATATCACGGAAAGTAACCCCTTCTTTAGGGTAGTTTTCAATAGATGCAATATAATCTTCTAATTTCATTTGTTCTTCCTATAGGCTTTTCGCCAAAAAAATATTTACATACCATTATAGCATGAAATATTAAATTTAGAAAATGCTAACCCTCATTTCGAGACGAATCCTTTGGATTCAGACTCCCCTACTTATAAAGCCAGTCATAAATTTCCTGTGGTGTTCCCAAAGCCATAAGTTCTTGGAACTTAACGAGTCGTTTCAGATCTTGGAAAATCTGACTGTCCTCAATCTCACGTTTTTCAGCTTCTTTATTGACTGTCATAACACCATTATCAATAGTCACAAAATCCAATTCATCAAAGATTTGAATCATCTTAATCAGGAGAATCTTGTCGATTTTAAGGTAATGACTGAGTTCATCCAGTTTATAGCGGACATCGAATTCTGGGAATTGATAAATGGTTTTATAGAGCCTTGCAAATTGCTCTCTTGTTCCATAACCTGTCAGATAATAGGCTTCCTTAATGCTATTTTTAAAATAGATAGCCTGAAAATCTTTACCTTCAAACCACTCTTTTAATTCTGTCGCTGATTCAGGTAGGGTGTTGAGGACAACCGCAGGCTCTGTGTCTGCTGCTTCTTCTACCGATGGTAGACCTTCAGGCAGTGACATGTTTTTTGATCGAAAATCAAATAATTGAACACCATCCACACGCGCATCTTCTAGCATGAGCTGTAGCGTTGTCTGTCCATTCCAAACATTAACAGACAAGGTCACTGCCAATTCCAAACCTTGAGCTTGTTGAAATTCTTGAAGCAGATTACCTTTATTAAAAGCGACAACGTCAAAGCTATCCTTGCCTTGCTTCACCTTAAACTTAAGATGGGCTCCATTTTGTCCCATTGTCCTAGCTTGAGTAACGGTAATATCATGTAGCCAAAAGACTGGCTTTTTATTATCCATACCAAAAGGTGCTAGTTTTTCAAGGCTCTTAATGGTATCCAAGCTAAGCTCGCTGAGTTGAAGCTCCTCGTCTAAATTTAACGTATTTTTGGCACTCGTATCAATGTTATTATCGTAGACATAATGACACAAAATCTCTGATAGTCGTCCAAGATTTTCTTCTGGAAGGGTCATCCCCGCCGCTCCAGCATGTCCTCCAAAAGCAGTAAAGATGTCTCGGTGGTCATCAAGCGCATGGAAGATATTGATAGATTCCAAACTACGAGCGGAACCCTTAGCCAAGCCATCTTCAATATTCAAAACCACTACCGTCTGACTGATTTGTTCCATGATACGCCCCGCCACAATACCTAGAACGCCAGGATGCCAACCTTCCTTGGCCAAAACCTGAACAGGTTTATCCAAATCCACCATAGTCATGGCTTCATCAAAGATTTTTTGAACAACTTCCTTACGTTCTTCATTTTTAGCATTGATTTCCAGAGCAATGGCTTGGGCTTCTTCATCGTCAAATCCGGTCAGTAGTTCAATGGCTGGATTTGGATCATCTAAGCGTCCCAAGGCATTGAGTTGAGGGGCCAGTTTGAAACCGACCGTTTCTTCAGAAATCGTTGTTGGGTCTACATCTGAAATGCGGAGCAACTCTTGCAGTCCAATACGCTCAGTAGTCTTTAGAATTTCCAGGCCGACCTTGACCATAATACGATTTTCATCCGTTAGGCTAACCATATCGGCAATGGTACCAATAGCTACCAAGTCCAACATCTCAGTAGGAATAGTTTCAAGGAGGGCAGTTGCCAATTTGAAAGCTACACCACAACCTGCCAAATACTTAAAAGGATAATCGGCATCTGGATGCTCTGGATGAACAATGGCATAGGCATCTGGAAGTTGTGCCGGCATACTGTGATGGTCTGTAACGATAACGTCCACACCTTGCTCTTGCGCATAAGCGATAGCATCATTCCCCGCTACCCCATTATCCACTGTAACAATGAGTGAAATGCCTTCCTGTTCAATGAAGTACTTGTAGACACTTTCGTTTGGCCCATAACCATCTATAAACCGGTTAGGCAAATAGACTCGAGCCTCAGCTCCCATCATTT
Source organism: Streptococcus sp. HMSC078H12 (assembly GCF_001814615.1). Classification (NCBI taxonomy): domain Bacteria; kingdom Bacillati; phylum Bacillota; class Bacilli; order Lactobacillales; family Streptococcaceae; genus Streptococcus; species Streptococcus sp. HMSC078H12. Next base: position 163,837 of record NZ_KV817326.1, read on the forward strand.
CAAGAGCTTCCTTGACAATCGATGCTGATGTCATCCCATCCGCATCATAGTCTCCATAGACTAAGATTTGCTCATAATTTTCAATGGCCTGACGAATTCTAGCCACTGCCTTATCCATATCATGAAGAAGATAAGGATTATGAAGGTGTGATAAATCAGCCTTTAGAAAGTCTTCAAGAGCATCTTCTGTCGTAATGCCACGTTCATAGGCAATCTTGGCTGCTGTTTCTGCCAGTCCATGTTCTTTGGCAAGTTTAAAAAAGCCAGCATCTGGCTCTTTTGTGTTTATTTTCCAATCATACGTTGATGTAATCATGTTTTTATCTTTTCTCCCTGTCATCTAGTCTATCTATTATAACATGAAAAAATTTATCATAGTGGATAGAAAGCTAAGTTTCCTAAAAAGAGAATGTCAAACATCGGAAGGTGCTTAGACTCGTGGTACACTTCCAATCAAGACCTGCTTTTCTAGACAAAATAATAGTCTGGATATTGCTCCCTTTTTGACTTGTGTTTTCTCAGATATTCCCTTCTCCTCTTTACGTTAACTAACTCTATTCTACTATCATTTTCAAGCAATATTAGGAAAAACAAGAAAAAGATTCCCTATTTGGAAATCCTCTACATCAATATTTATAAATCATCCCTGTACAAGCTTGCTCTGAAAGTTCGACAAAGCCCAAGGATTGGTAAAAGGCTAAATTTTTCTCGCTACGTTCAGTGACAAGGAGCCGTTGATAGACATGGGGGAAAGTCGCCAAAGCCTCTTCTAAGAGTTTCGTGCCAATGCCTTGGCGCTGGTAATCTGGTCGCACCAAGAGGTCCTGTACAAAAATGACAGAATGGCCATCTCCTACTAAGCGAATGTAGGCTACCAGCTCTTTCTCATCATAGACTGCCAACTGCCAGAGACTGGCTTTGACAGCTTCTTCTAGCATGGTTGGATTGTTAGTATAATTGGTCCAGCCGACTGAACTGTACAGTGCGAGTAGGTCTGTCATCGCTGGAATCTCTTTTTTATAATTTAACATCTTAACTCCTTTTTAACCTATAATGCTGGAAGAAGGCGATATCCCGATAAGGGGACTTTTGGCAGACCGCCAGCTCCATCTTAAGCATAGACTCTCGCCATCCCTCTTGGCCTTTGAAGCGATTGTCCTGCAAGGCATAAAAGACACGGATTCCTTGGTAGTCTTTAATTTCAAGAGCTAAATTTTCTACTACTGCATCAAGATCATAGGCCTGAGCCAAACCCATGGAGTGGGTTTCCAGATCTTGGCCTGCTAGTAAATCGAGGGCCTTCTGAGTATCATTTTCGAAGACGACGGTCTGTAGGACTCGGCCGACTTCATTGTGCTTGACGTTAGAGAGCAGGCCTCCTGGTTTCAAGAGGCGGATGAATGCCTTGAGAACAGCCTTGCGATTCTCTACATACTCTAAGACATTGTGGCAGAGAATGACATCAAAGCTAGCATCCTCAAAGCTTTCTAACTGATCCAGACTCCCGACTAGTTGCTGATAGGGGTGATTCTGGGGCCGCAAGGCCACCATTTCTTCATTGGGTTCTACAGCTAGAACTTGATTTTCTTGAGCCAAGTGGTTGGCCACAAGGCCAAAGCCACTGCCAAAATCAAGCACTCGCTTTCCCTTGATGTCCTGTAATTGGTCAAAAAGAATATCATAATAGATTTGACCCCAGGGTTGCTGGAGATTTTCTAAATACGCTTGGATATTTGCGGCCATCTAGTATCCTCCTATTTGTAGTTAAACACATTGGTAGCTAGTTTGTCCGAGATTCGTGGAAATAGCGTGTAGCCTTTGTGGGCAACTGCTAAGAGTCGTGGTAGATTAACTTCACGTTTGTTTTTACACAGAATACGGACAATCTTTTTAGCCACGTATTTAGGACTGAGGACAAACTTTTTAACACTCTCAAGATAGGCTCCAGAGGGATCAGCTTGATTGAAGAAAGATGTCTCAATTGGACCTGGATTGACCGTAGTCACATAGACTCCCTTATCAGCCAACTCTAAACGCAGGGCATCTGAAAAGCCAATTACCGCAAACTTTGTCGCTGCATAGACACTTGAGTTGGCTGTCGCAATTTTCCCCGCCATACTGGCGATGTTGATGATATGGCCATGGCCTTGTTCCACCATTTTCTCAGCCATCAGACGTGAAAAGCTCATCGTCGCAAAGGTATTGATATCAAACATATCACGTACCTCTTGGCTAGTGTAATTATCATAAGACTTGAATTCACCAAAACCAGCATTATTGATAAAAACATCAATACGTCCAAATCGTTGATAGAGATAATCGACCATTTTTTTAATGGCATTGTCGTCTCTAAGGTCAATGGCAAGGCAGGTTTTATTTTCCACATGGCGATAACATTTCTCAAGTTTATCCTTGTCTCTTCCTAAGAGGATAATGCCATCACTGGGTGAGAGCTGCTTGACAATTTCTTGTGCAAGCCCACCTGAGGCACCAGTAATAGCGATAATACGTTGTTTAGCCATTAAATCTCTACCTCTTCTAGGTCACGAACGATGTGGGTGTTTTCGAAAATTGTTTTAGCATCTGCTGCCATCTTACCGATATCACGCCCTAAGAAACGTGCTGATACGTGATTTAGAAGAAGACGTTTAGCTGACGCATCTTTAGCGACCTGTGCTGCTTGCATGTTGGTTGAATGCCCATGGCTCTTGGCAATTTTTTCGTCACCTTTACCATAAGTAGACTCGTGCACCAAGACATCTGCTCCCAAGCCAAGACGAACACTGGCATTCGTCTTACGAGTGTCACCTAAGATAGTGATAACCTTACCTTTCTTAGGTGCGGAAATAAAGTCCTTGGCAATGATTTTTGTTCCATCTTCAAGGACCACATCTTGCCCATTCTTAATTTGACCAAAAAGCGGACCAAATGGTACACCTGCTGCTTTAAGGGCCTCAGCATCCAAGGTTCCTTCAAGATCCTTTTGAACCACACGGTAACCAATACAAAAAATGGTATGATCCAACTTATCTGCATAAACAGCGAACTTGTCATTTTCCATAACCAAGCCAAGCTTATGCTCATCAATTTCCTTAAAATGCACATGGTAAGGGAGGCGTGTTCCAGAGGTACGAAGACTAGTCATAACATATTGTTTAATGCCGACTGGACCATAAACCTCTAAATCTGTTTGTTCTTCACTCGATTGGAAAGAACGGCTAGCCAAGAAACCAGGTAGGCCAAAGATATGGTCTCCATGCATATGTGTGATAAAGATTTTTTTAACTTTACGAGGTTTGATTGTTGTTTCTAAAATCTGACGTTGGGTACCTTCTCCACAGTCAAACATCCAGACCTCATTGATTTCATCGAGTAACTTCAGAACCAGACTCGACACGTTACGGGCCTTGGAGGGCTGCCCGGCACCCGTCCCTAAAAATTGTAATTCCATGACTTCCTATACTTTCTATCTATCGTTCTTCTTATTTCTGGACAATATAAGCCAGGCATTCACGCTGAGCAAAGCCATAATAAACAGTTTGCCCTTTATATTGAGACAAAAGTTCCACTAATTCGTCTTGATTGAAGCTAGCCAACTTAATGACATTTCCCTTCAATTTAGTTACACGACTAAGTAACTGTGTCTCAGGTGTTAACTCTTCCAATACTTCTTCATCAAAATCAACCTTGGTCATCTTAATTTGAGTGCCTTCAAGATAAACCTTATACTGCGGGAAAACTTGAGCAAGCTCAAACAAAATGCTAGCCGTTGGAACCTCTAAATGCTCGGCAAAGACTAAGGCCACCTCATCAGCATTTTCATAGCAAAATCCATAAGATTTTCCTGACAGATTGAGACGAATAAAAGGCTTGTGCTCATCAAAAGATGGTTCAGGGTTAAAGAGGTTCAACTCCTTTGAAAGGTCCAAATAGTATTCCGTCGCTGCTTCAGGAGATTGTTTTTGGTAAATCTCTGCAAAATAAGCATTAATCACGCTTGGTGGTGGCGTAATGAAAGCCAATTTTTGACTGTCAGAAAGGTCTGACAAGGTATTTTCTAAATAGACCTTATCTAAACTTGTAAAACCACCATATTTTAAAGCTAAATCCATATAATCAGTCATAAAATTCTTCCAATTTCCATTTATTTTTCGGTGAAATATAACCTGTAATTTCTTCCACTTCTGTCTCAAAAGTGTAGCTATCTAGCAAGGCTAATTGACTCAATTGATAAAGTTTATAAGCTTGATCCTGATGGACCTTAATACTAAAGGGTTCAAAAATCTGTTGAATTTCGTCAATCAAGAGTCTTCTGAGGGCCTCACGACTTCCCTTGTCACGTGCTGAGAGGCGAACATTAGGAAAGACTGTTGCTACTAGATTATCAGCTAAATCCATCTTATTGTAAATTGCTAGGCGAGGGATATCAGTCATGTCTAAATCTTTGAGAATGTCTAAGACCACCTTTTCATGCTCTTCGTGATTAAAATCACTCGCATCAATGACATGCAAAAGAAGGTCCACATTACGACTTTCTTCAAGTGTTGACTTAAAGGCAGCAACCAATTCTGTTGGCAAGTCCTGGATAAAACCAACCGTATCTGTCAAGGTCACTTGAAACTGATCCTTTAAGTAAATTTTCTTAGTTGTTGCATCCAAGGTCGCGAAAAGTTCATTAGCCTCATATTGCTTATCATCCGTCATAAGGTTCATGATCGTTGATTTCCCAGCATTGGTATAACCAATCAAACCAATTTTAAAGGTACTTGAATCAACACGCTTTTCGCGAATGGTTTCTCGGTTCTTCTCAACAATCTTTAACTGGCGTTCAATATCAGCAATCTGGTTACGAATCGAACGACGATTGAGCTCCAATTGACTTTCACCAGGTCCACGGCTACCAATGCCCCCTGCTTGACGGCTGAGCATAATCCCTTGACCAGCTAAACGGGGCAACATGTATTTTAGTTGAGCTAGGTGAACCTGAAGTTTCCCTTCATGGCTTCTAGCCCTCATGGCAAAGATATCCAAAATTAATTGCATACGATCAATAACTTTTACGCCAAATGCTGCTTCAAGATTGGTATTTTGACGAGGTGTTAAACGGTTATTGACAATGACCGTAGTAATCTCATCCGCATCCACCATGGCCTTGATTTCTTCTAATTTTCCTGAACCTACGAAAGACTTACTATCATAGCGTTCACGTTTTTGGGTATAGCTAGCTACAACCTCTGCTCCTGCAGTTTTGGCAAGACTGGCAAGTTCCTCCATTGACATGTCAAAATGCTCTGTTTCTTGCAATTCAACACCTACTAAAATAGCACGTTCTTGCTGTTTGGCTGTCTCTATCATAGCAAACCCCTTTTCAAAATAGTCAACTTTTATTATACCACAGGCAGGGGCAAAGAAAAGGTCACAGACCTTAATTTTTTTCAAAGAAAAACAAGTTGGATTAACCAACTTGTTTTCTCTTAATGTTTACGTGTCGGTTTCTTTTTCGAACCCTTACGACGCTTGCCTTGATGAATGCTTGGCGTATTTTGAGAAATGGTTTGACGCATTTTCTCAGTGGCCTTATCAACCTTATCTTTAGCCTTGACCAATTCTTGAGAGGCCTTGGTAACACTCTTCGAAGGCTTGTTTTTCTTAGACTTGCTCTTAGAAACAGGTTTCACTTGACTAGTTCCAGACGTACGCATACGACGAGACATAGCCAGGAGAATTTTATTTTCCTCGTTGAGGTTAGTCTGATAAGCCATTGAAAGCACCAAACCAACACCAATCAAGTTAGAGATGAGCGATGATCCCCCTTGTGAAATAAAGGGCAAAGGAATACCTGTCAAAGGAAGAATTCCCACTGCTGCCCCAATATTTTCAAAAATATGGAAGACAATCATCATGATAAAACCTGTCGAAATAAAGGTATAGAAACGATTGTTAGACTTAAACGTCACTCGCAACATGCGGTAAATGAGGAAGAGATAGGTTAAAAGAACCAATCCACCGCCTACCAAACCAAAATCTTCCGCAATGACTGTGAAAATCATGTCACTCTCACGAACCGGTACGTTCAACTCCAGATGATTAAAGCCTTTACCATAGATTCCTCCAGTACCAATCGAAATCATCCCTTGGGTCTGTTGAAAGGCGATACCATCTGCATAAGTGAAGGGATCCAACCAAGCTGAGATACGGTTAATCTGGTAGGTTTGCACCCCCATCTTGAGCATGGCTTCCTTACCCCAATCTGTGGTAAATACCATTACAAACAAGGCTAATCCTGTTGCAAAAGCTAGAACTACCGGCAAGATAATACGCCAGGATATCCCCGAGACCACTACGATACCGGCTAAAATAGCCAGAAAGACTAAGGCAGTCCCCATATCTCCTTGTAGAACCAGTAAACCTAAAACAGGGAGTGTGACTGCAACATATTGGAAGAGCAGTAACCAGTCATCCTGAAGGTTGGTCACTTCCTTACCTTGCTTAGCCCAAACACCTATTCTCGATAGAAAAAGGATGTAGGATATCTTCATGAATTCAGATGGTTGGAAAAGGGTGACTGACCCAATGCTTACCCAGTTTTTCGCTCCCGTCGAGGCTACCAGAGCAGGGGAATAGAAAACGAGAGGTAGAACCATAAGCCCCAGACCGAAAATATAGAGCCAGGGGGTTACCTTCCAAAGAAACTCTGTATTAAATAACATGACAACAAAAGCAAGTACTGAACCTAGAAAAATCCATAGTACTTGCTGAGACATGACTTGCACAAGATTCTTTGGGTAATCAAAATTTGTTGCGATAAATATCGAAACCAGGCCAACCAGTAGCAATATGAGAACTGGCAGGAGAATCGAGTAATCTATCCGACTTTCAATAGTATTTTTTGACTTAGCCATGTGTACTCCAAAATAAAGATTTAGCAAGAGTTATTATACCACTTTTTTGGCCAGACAAATGACCTGAATGTATAAAAGTTAGACAATTTTTTACGAAAAAAGCAACCACAAAAGTGATTGACTTCTTTCATTCATTAATCTTAATTTGACACGTAGCCTTTTCCTTGAGCATTGAAGTATACCCATTGCCCTGAAGGAATTTTAACCCAACGATTAATAGCCTTTTCCCCTGTATGAACATCATAGTAAGAGATTGAGCCATCAGGATTCACAGCTGTTGCACCTTTCACTTGCTTACCAGTTTGGTCAAAGTAAAGGTTTTGGCCGTTGATCGTCTGTTCACCAACAACAAGTTCACCTTTGGCATCAGCATAGTACCAGTTGTTGTCTCCAGTAGTGAAGAAGGTTGATACTAACTTATTACCAGTAGCTCCATGGTAGTATGAACGGCTGCCATTCGCATTTGTTGCAAAGTCACCTTTAACCTGTTTACCATCAGTAGCAAAGAAGAGTTTTTGACCGTTAATCACTTGAGCTCCTGTAACGACATTTCCCTTATCATCAGCATAATACCATCTATCATGACCGGTAGTGAAGAAGGTAGAAACCATCTTATCACCAGTATTCCAGTGGTAGAATGAACGACTACCGTCAGTGTTCGTTACGAAGCCACCCTTAACTTGACGTCCATTAGCATCAAAGTAGAGGTGTTGACCATTGATGACCTGAGCACCTGTGACATTACGTCCATGTGAGTCTGCGTAGAACCAGTTGTTGTCCCCAGTAGTATAGAAGCCTGGTGTATGTGCCCTAGTCACAACGCCCTTAGCATCGATATTAAAGGTTTGACCATTAACTACTAGTGATGTATCCACAAGTTTCACACCTGTAATAGCATCGTAGTATGAAGTCGTACCATCAGGATTGTTCACGAACTCACCTTTAACTTGTTTACCTGACTCATCAAAGTAGAGTTCGTCACCATTGATGGTTTGAGCACCACGAAGAACGTCACCTTCGTTATTTGCATAGTATGTGGCATCACCAACTTGGAAGAAGCGATTCTTAACTTGAACACCTTTTTCATTGAAGTAAAGGTTTTGTTTACCTACCTTAGTAAATCCAGTGGCAACATAACCCTCATCGTTGGCGTAGTACCAGTTACCATCTTGTTCAAAGAAGCCTGAGTACTTACGTTCACCTGAATCGCCACAGAAGAACATCAAGTGGCCGTCTTTTGTAGGAATGAAGATACCTTTAGCTTGGTAACCATTGTCATAGAAGTATTTTTCCTTACCTTCTACTTCAGTCAAACCAGTAGCCATGATGCCACCCTTGAAGAAGTATTGGTAGAATTTCTCTTCCTTACCACTATCATCTTTAACGGTAACTTCTTTCCAACCAGTTTGAGTCGTCAATTTACCTGACTTACCATAAACCAATGATTGACCTTTGGCATTTTTTCTGACACCATCAGTAAACATGACACCATTTGGCAAGAAGAAATAGTTAGAACCATCGATAGTTTGTTCACCAGTTACAAGGTAACCCTTATCGTTAAAGTAGTATTGCTTACCGTTATAAGTTACAAACTGACTCTTAGCTTGAGTACCTGATGTTGTGTAATAAGTTACACCTGTACCATCATAGGCAAAACCAGTCTTAGCTTTTGTATCACCAGTCAAGGCTGCTGGGAGGAAGGTACCTTTATCGTTAACGGTGAAGTACAATTTACCATCGCTGAGAACATAGTCAGAACCACGTTTTTGGATGTTTGTACCGTTAAAGTATTTAGCTTCCCATTGTTTAATCTTCACAGATGGATCAATTGTCTTACCTGACGCTTCCATAACTTCTTTGAAGATTTCTGGATAAAGTTTTTGAAGTTTGTCGAGGAAGGCACCACCATACTGTGCTTGGAAATCATTTCCTGATGACTTGGTATTTGTCACATAAAGTTTATTAACCAAGCTAGTATCATCAAGGACCTTACCATGTGTATCAGTACGCGTAGCAGTCACTACTTCTTTACCAGGAAGGGTGTACAATTGGTCCGGAACCCAGTCAGCAATGACTTGAATACCTTGTTTGTGAAGAGCCTTGAGGGCATCACGAAGATCTTCTTTTGAACCATATTTATTGTTTTTGCTCATGGCAAAGTCGTAACGGTCTGTGAAGGCATAACCATTTTCAATAATAGAATCAAGGAAAGTGCCATCCTTAGATGAGACATATTGAGGTGCAATCTCAAATGACGTAATACCCCATGACTTGAAGAGGTCTGCGTTAGCTGCAATCAATTTGTTAGTATATTGACTATCCTCTTTGACAAAGTCTTGGAAGTTTGAGAAACCTTCGTAAATCACTTGTGCTTCAAGTGCTGCAGAAGAGCTATAAACCTTATCCCCTTCTTTGTAGGCTTTTGTTGATGGTTTGGCAAGAACGTTTTGATCGTCAGTCGCACCTACTGGTACCCAAACTGAAAGGTAACCACTCATATCAACAGTCTTAAAGCCTTTGATTTCATCAGCTGTGAAGACAAGATTTCCTTGTGCATCTGTGTATTTAACAATCTTAGTATCTGAATCATTCAATGAGGACACGATACCTTTATCCGTACCAAGCAAGAGTGGACGGTAGGCTTGGTTCTTGTGGGCTGCACCCATATTTACAGTAATTGTTTCACCATCTGCTAATTTCAAATCTGGGTTATTAGCAATGAGGGTCAACATACCAGAATTACGACCGTATTTTCCACCTTCTGTATCAGTCTTAGACATCAAATCTTGACCATAACGGACAGAAACCAAAACTTCTTTATTGTCTTTAGCAGACGATACGCCATCTCCAGCAAGATTGTGGATATAAGATGTTTGTCCACCAGCTACATATTTAGGACGCGCTTTAAGAAGAGTTGTGATTTGATCAAAGTATGGTGATTTCTTAGCCATGTACTGACCATTATCAGTATACAAGTCTCCATAATAAACACGTGTTGCTGCACCCATTGTTTGAAGCATCAAAGCATAAGCTCCAGGAATATTTGAATGCGTATATTCCTTATCCACTTTCAACATATCAGCATTATAAATGTCAAAAGCTTGTTTCAATTGATCTAATGTAAAAGTAAATCCATCTGTTGTAGGATCAATTTTTTTGCTGATAATGTCTGCGATAACCGTTTGAACTTCTGAGTCGTGTGCACGAACAAAGAGATAGGTTGCAAAACCAAGTTGATCATATGATGTAACTTCCGCACGGTTTGAAAGACCGAAATAACCACCGTTAATAAGGTCCTTCATTGATGCATTACGAGCACCTGTACCTTTATTAGTTACTGGACGAGTCAATCCATGAACAATAGACAAACGGAGACCATTATCCATAGAAAGGGCAGCTGTATTATGTTCGTCCACATAATATGGGTCGTTTTGAGACCAAGCTTCAAGAATTGAGATATTAGCAAGGGCACGTGCTTCAGACTCATTGACCTTGTAAGCAGCCTTCATGTATGAAGACACTAATTGAAGCATATCGATGCTGACATTGTCCACAGCATCAACACGGATACCATCAAAGTGAGCATCTTTGTCCTTGTCACCAAAGACGATTTGTCCCCAGTTCATGAAGTAATACAATTGGTTAAGCATTTCAGCTTGCACAATTGGGTTTGAGTTGTCGATATCGCTTGAAAGCAAGAACTCATAACCAGCATCACTACCACTCTTGATCTTATCGTTTGCCAAACGACTTGTTGCCGTTTGGTCAAGTTTACGGTAGTCTGAGTTAGCCCACTTCGTTAAATCACTATTAACAAAGAGGAGAGCCCCTTTTTGGAAGTGTTCTTTACCTGGAGATTCAGAGTTAATGTCCCATTTATCTTGGTCTTTAACAAAGGCCTCGATTGACTGACGCAACCAGTCTGTTGACTTATTAGCAGCAATCTTAACTTCAATCTTACGTTGGATGATTTGAGCAGCGGCATTCAAACTAGCTTGAGAATTTTCAATCGTAAAGACATCTTTTGTTTCTTCACCGTTGCTAAGAGCCTTAGTCATGTAGTTCAAGTAAGCTACTTGAGTATCCTTATCAGGCCACCAAGACATCAAAAGTGGACGGAAATCTTTTTCAGTTGACGCTTTCCAAGTTGTACCAGCTTCAAGGATTTCTTTTGGACGGTACCAACTATCTGCTGTCAAATAACCATCAACAAGTTCAAAGCTTGCTTTTGTTGAATCGTAGGCAGCATTGTTTTTAGTAAAATCAGTAACAAGATTTGTTGTTTCTTGTGTGAATGAATAAGTTGATGTGCTTGAAAGGGCACCATTTTCATCAAAATAAAGGACCTGACCATTTACAGTAATGGCAAAGTTTTTCTTGTGTGATCCATCTTCTAGAAGATAGTAATATTTACCATCTTTTTCCTTTTTAATATTATCAAGTGAGACTGCAGCCTTAATCTCAGCTTCAGAAAGCTCTTTAGACTTCTCAGCCGTTGGAGCAGCTACTCCAGCATTTGCAGCTACTTCCGATGTTGTAGCAGTTTCTGGTTTAGCAGCAACTTCTGGCTTAGCAGTCGTTTCAGGTTTGGCTTCAACCTCTACTGCTGCAGCTCTATCACTAGTTGTTCCTGAATTTGGTTGAACAGTCGTTTCAGCTGGTTTGTCAGCAGTAACTGCTGCTCGCTCTGTTGTTGTGGCATTTGAAGTATTTCCTACCTCAGTTGTTGTGCCTACCTCTTTTTCAACCACAGGATTTGTATTTTCCCCGACTGTAGTTGTTGAAGGTGATCCATTAGTATTATTTATTTCTTCTGCAGAGGTGAGTGAAGATGTGGCAACACTACCACCTACAATGGTAGCCAAAGCTGCTGAAGCGACAGCCAAAGTAACCCACTGCTTCTTCACTTTATGCAGTTTATAGCGTACTTTATTTTCCATATTCAATTTTTCCCCAATATATTTTTTGTCTTAAAATCTACACCTTAAAGACTTACTTATTATATCATTTTTCACTATCAAAAAAACTTAATACAACTTATTTTAATGACTTTTTTACCATCTTAATATTAAATTAAAAATCCGTCATGTAAGCGACTTGAAAGGGTATTTTTCAAAAAGAACCTTTTCCTAGAAAATATAAAAAAGAGAACCGAAGTTCTCCTTTTTAAATGGCTCTATAATTTCTGTAGTGGGTAAAACCAC
>NZ_KV817327.1:0-971 GCF_001814615.1 Streptococcus sp. HMSC078H12
AGCACCAGCCGTAACAGTTGTTCGTGAAGATAAGAACGGAACAAAAGCTTCTGCAACTTACACACCAACTGTAACTCCAGTAACTCCAACAGCAACACCAGCTGAATCTACTGGACCTCAAGGTTTGGTTCAAACTGGAACTGTAACCTTTACTGAAGGTGACCCAGTTGCACCAATCGACAAGGATACCATTACTCTTCTTGATGAAAACGGTCAGCCAGTAGCATCAGTAGATGCGAAATCACCAACAGGTGATGTGATTGGTACCTTCACTGTTGATAAAGAAACTGGTGTTGTGACCTTCACACCAACGGATAAATCATACTCAGGTGATGTTGTTCCGGTTAAGGTTCAAGCAGCTGATACAAATGGAACTACAGTTGAAACAACTTATACACCGAAGATTACTCCAGTCGTTCCAACTTCTGAAGATGCGACATCTACCGATATCCAAGGTCAAACACAATCTGGTAAACCAACCTTCACAGAAGGTGATCCAAATGTTCCAATCGACGAAGATACACCTGCTACTTTCGAAGATGGTTCAACAACTAAGACAGTAGATGGTGAAGGAACATACACTGTTTCTCCAGATGGAACCGTAACTTTCGTTCCAGAAAAATCATTCACTGGAACTGCTTCAGGCGTAACGGTTAAACGTGTTGATAAGAACGGTACTGAGATCACAGCTAAGTACACACCAACTGTGACACCAGTAACTCCAACTGCGGAAGATACAACATCAACTGGTAAACAAGGTCAAACACAAACAGGTAAGCCTGAATTTACTGAAGGTGACAGCCGTGTTCCAATGAACGATGACGTTCCAGCAACATTTGACGATGGCTCAACGACTAAGACAGTTGACGGCGTTGGTACTTACACAGTAGCAGCAGACGGAACTGTGACATTTGTTCCAGAGAAATCATTTACAGGAACAGCACCAGCCGTAACAGTTGTTCGTGAAGATA
>NZ_KV817327.1:1071-1477 GCF_001814615.1 Streptococcus sp. HMSC078H12
TAACCTTTGTTCCAGAAAAATCATTCACTGGTGAAGCACCAGCCGTGACAGTTGTCCGTGAAGATAAGAATGGCACTAAGGCTTCTGCAACTTATACACCAACCGTAACCCCAGTTAACCCAACTGCAACTCCAGCAGAATCAACTGGTCCTCAAGGCCTTGTTCAAACTGGAACTGTAACCTTCACTGAAGGTGATGAAGTAGCTCCAATTAATAAGGATTCGATTACTCTTCTTGATGAAAATGGTCAACCTGCAGCATCAGTAGAAGCGAAATCACCAGCAGGTGATGTAATCGGTACATATACAGTTGATAAAGAAACAGGAGTTGTGACTTTCACACCGACAGATAAATCTTATTCAGGTGATGTTGTCCCAGTTAAAGTTCAAGCAGCTGATACAAATGG
>NZ_KV817327.1:1577-41547 GCF_001814615.1 Streptococcus sp. HMSC078H12
GAAACAACATACACACCTAAGATTACTCCAGTCGTTCCAACATCTGAAGATGCCACATCGACAGATATTCAAGGGGCAACACAATCTGGAAAACCAACCTTCACCGAAGGTGATCCAAATGTTCCAATCGATGAAGATACACCAGCTACCTTCGAAGATGGTTCAACCACTAAGACAGTAGATGGCGAAGGAACTTACACTGTTTCTCCAGATGGAATTGTAACCTTCGTACCAGAAAAATCATTTACTGGAACTGCTTCAGGCGTAACAGTAAAACGTGTGGATAAGAACGGTACTGAAATCACAGCTAAGTACACACCAACTGTGACACCAGTAACACCAACTGCAACACCAACAACATCAACAGATATCCAAGGTGCGACTCAAACTGGTAAACCTGAATTCACTGAAGGCGACAGCCGTGTGCCTATGAACGATGATGTTCCAGCAACCTTCGATGATGGCTCAACTACGAAGACTGTGGACGGTGTTGGTACTTACACAGTAGCATCAGACGGAACAGTGACCTTCGTACCAGAAAAATCATTCGTTGGAACTGCACCAGCTGTAACAGTGGTTCGTGAAGATATGAACGGAACTAAAGCTTCTGCGACATATACACCAACCGTAACACCAGTTACACCAACTGCAGAAGATACAACATCTACTGACAAACAAGGTCAAACGCAAACAGGTACTCCAACCTTCACACCAGGTAATCCAAATGTTCCAATGGATGATGATACACCTGCAACATTTGAAGATGGCTCAACAACCAAGACTATTCCTGGTGAAGGAACTTACACTGTTGCTCCAGACGGAACCGTAACCTTTGTTCCAGAAAAATCATTCACTGGAGAAGGTACAGGCGTAACGGTTAAACGTGTCGACAAGAACGGTACTCCAGTTACTGCTAAGTACACACCAACTGTGACACCAGTAACTCCAACAGCAACTCCAGCTGAATCAGAAGCCCCTCAAGGTGTGGTTCAAACTGGAACTGTGACCTTCACTGAAGGTGACCCAGTTGCACCAATCGACAAGGATACCATTACTCTTCTTGATGAAAATGGCCAGCCAGCAGCATCAGTAGATGCGAAATCACCAGCAGGTGATGTGATCGGTACCTTCACCGTTGATAAAGAAACAGGTGTTGTAACCTTCACACCAACGGATAAATCTTACTCAGGTGATGTGGTTCCAGTTAAGGTTCAAGGTAAAGATACAAACGGAACTGTTGCTGAGACAACTTACACACCTAAGATCACGCCAGTTGTACCAACTGCTGATCCTGCAAAATCTACAGACATCCAAGGTCAAACGCAAACAGGTACACCAAGCTTCACACCTGGTAACCCTGCAATCCCAATGGATGATGAAACACCTGCAACCTTTGAAGATGGATCAACTACGAAGACCATTACAGGCGAAGGAACTTACACAGTTGCTCCAGACGGAACTGTAACCTTTGTTCCAGAAAAATCATTCACTGGTACAGGTACAGGCGTAACGGTTAAACGTGTTGATAAGAACGGTACTCCAGTTACAGCAACTTATACACCAACAGTAACCCCAGTTACACCAACTGCTGAACCAACAACATCAACAGGTAAACAAGGTCAAACTCAAACAGGTAAGCCTGAATTTACTGAAGGCGACAGTCGTGTACCAATGAACGATGATGTTCCAGCAACCTTCGAAGATGGCTCAACCACTAAGACAGTTGACGGCGTAGGTACCTACACAGTAGCCGCAGACGGAACAGTAACCTTTGTTCCAGAAAAATCATTCGTCGGAACTGCACCAGCAGTGACTGTTGTTCGTGAAGATAAAAACGGAACTAAAGCATCTGCGACTTATACACCAACAGTAACACCAGTTAACCCAACTGCAACTCCAGCAGAATCAACTGGTCCTCAAGGTGTGATTCAGACTGGAACTGTAACCTTTACAGAGGGAGATTCAGTTGCTCCAATCGACAAAGATACCATTACACTTCTTGATGAAAATGGTCAGCCAGCAGCGGCAGTGTTTGCTAAATCACCAGCAGGTGATATTGTTGGTACTTTCACAGTTGATAAAGACACAGGTGTCGTAACCTTCACACCAACGGATAAATCTTATTCAGGTGATGTTGTTCCAGTTAAAGTTCAAGCAGCTGATACAAATGGAACAACAGTAGAAACAACATACACACCTAAGATTACTCCAGTTGTCCCAACTTCTGAAGATGCGACATCTACTGATATCCAAGGTGCAACACAAACAGGTAAACCAAGCTTCACCGAAGGTGACAGCCGTGTACCAATGAACGATGATGTTCCAGCAACATTTGATGATGGTTCAACCACTAAGACAGTAGAAGGCGTTGGTACCTACACAGTAGCGGCTGATGGAACTGTAACATTCGTACCTGAGAAATCATTCGTTGGTGAAGCCCCAGCAGTGACAGTTGTTCGCGAAGATAAGAACGGCACTAAAGTTTCTGCTACTTACACACCAACTGTGACACCAGTAACTCCAACTGCTGAACCAGCAGCATCGACAGATATCCAAGGTCAAACTCAAACTGGTAAGCCTAAATTTACTGAAGGTGATAGCCGTGTGCCAATGAACGATGACGTTCCAGCAACCTTCGATGATGGATTAACTACGAAGACAGTAGAAGGCGTTGGTACTTACACAGTAGCGGCTGACGGAACAGTAACTTTCGTACCTGAGAAATCATTCGTTGGTGAAGCCCCAGCAGTGACAGTTGTCCGTGAAGACATGAACGGCACTAAAGCCTCAGCAACCTACACACCAACTGTTACACCAGTCACACCGACTGCAACTCCAGCAGTATCTACTGACATCCAGGGTGCAACACAAACTGGTAAACCTGTATTCACCGAAGGTGATAGCCGTGTGCCAATGAACGATGACGTTCCAGCAACATTTGACGATGGTTCAACAACTAAGACAGTAGAAGGCGTTGGTACTTATACAGTAGCAGTAGACGGAACAGTTACATTCGTACCTGAGAAATCATTCGTTGGTGAAGCTCCAGCAGTGACAGTTGTTCGTGAAGATGTGAACGGAACCAAAGCCTCAGCAACCTACACACCAACTGTAACTCCTGTAACACCAACTGCTGAGCCAGCAACATCTACAGACATTCAAGGTCAAACCCAAACAGGTAAGCCAAGCTTCATGCCTGGTAACCCAAGTGTACCAATGGATGATGATGTTCCAGCAACCTTTGAAGATGGATTAACTACCAAGACTATTCCAGGTGAAGGAACTTACACCGTTTCTCCAGACGGAACAGTAACCTTTGTTCCAGAAAAAGCATTCACAGGAACAGGTACAGGCGTAACAGTGAAACGTGTTGATAAGAACGGTACAGCTATTACAGCTACCTATACACCAACCGTTACACCAGTAACACCAACTGCAGAATCAGTTACTTCAATTGGTAATAAGGGTCAAACGCAAACAGGTAAGCCAAGCTTCACTGAAGGCGATAGCCGTGTACCAATGAATAACCAAGTTCCAGCTACCTTTGAAGATGGTTCAACAACCAAGACGATTTCAGGTGTTGGTACTTACACAGTAGCTGCAGATGGAACTGTAACCTTCACACCAGAACCTGAATTTACAGGAACTGCCCCAGCAGTAACAGTTGTTCGTGAAGATGTCAACGGAACTAAGGCTTCAGCAACCTACACACCAACTGTCCTTCCAATCACTAAGTTTGTTGATAAAGAAGGTAAGGAAATCCCAGGATATCCTACAGTTGATGGTGAACAGCCAAAAGTTGAGATCCCAGGTTACCGCTTCGTAGAAACTAAGAAATTACCTAATGGTGATATCGAACATGTCTACGAGCAAGTAACAACATCATATGTAGATGAAAATGGTACTCCAATCCCTGGTTATCCAACCGAAGATGGCCAACAACCTAAGAAAGACATCCCTGGTTATGAATTTGTGAAGACAGTTGTAGATGAAAATGGTAATACTCAACACATCTACAAACAAATTGTGACTCCAACACCTGTGCCGGATACAACTCCGACACCAGAGCCACAGCCAGCTCCACAAACAGAAGAGCCTAAGGCTCCAGTGCTTCCAGAAACAAAAGAAGAAGCTCACTTTATCAATCCAAGTGATAAGACAGCTCAACTTCCAGAAACTGGTAGTGAGGATTCAAACCTTGCAATCTTTGGTTTGGCAAGTCTTCTAGCTGGATTTGGACTCTATGGTACAAAACGACGCAAACGTTAAAATGATTTAACGGTCGTATAGGACCTTAAGAATCCAGATTTCAATTAAAATAGACCTCATGGTATTTGCCATGGGGTCTATTTGTATGGTCCAGCCTGCTGTTTTTCAAGTCGTCATGATTGACTTTGCTCTCTAGGAAGCGTAATCTAGACCTTAGGTAAAGGATTATAAGGAGGTCCCTCGATGATTGAAGTAACATATTTAAATACCGCCAAGCAAGAAAAACACACTTCCTTTGAAGATTACAATGAATTTGTCAGAGCCCAGCAAGCTTGCTGGATTGCCTTACCAGATGCAACACCAGTCACTAAGGTGACTATTAACGGACATGATATTGGATACAAAGGGCAATATGGTGATCTTTACTTTTATATTATGAAGCTAGACTTGGCACAATATCAGTAATAGTAAGGGAAAAGAATTAGACATCGTGTTCTGGTTCTTTTTCTTTAATCAAGGTAATTTTTATAAATTAAGAATATTGCTAATTGACTGAAAATGACTTACAATAGAAAGGAAGAATTTATAGAAGGAGACACATATGAAAAACAAGCGTTTAATTTGGACTTTGGTTTTCTTAGCTATCTTGACGCTCGGTTCTATTGGGACAGATCTTTTCAAAAAAGAACACCAAGATGCCAATAAGGTCGTCAAAGTAGGGATCCTCCAGTTCGTGACTCACGACGCCCTGGATCAAATCGAGAAGGGAATTGAGGATGGCCTTAAGGAAGCTGGATATAAGGGGGACAAGGTTAAAATCACCCTCCTAAATGCCGAAGGAGACCAGTCTAAAATTCAAACCATGTCTAAACAATTGGTTAATGACAAGAACGATGTTGTTATCGGTATTGCCACACCAGCAGCACAGGGGCTAGCGGCAGCTACCAAGGATATTCCAGTCATTATGGGGGCTATCTCAGACCCTGTTGGGGCCAAATTGGTTAAGAATCTCAAGCATCCGGAAGGCAATGTTACTGGTACCTCTAACCAAGTGCCGATTAAGCAAACAGTAGACTTGGTCAAATCACTGACACCAAATGCCAAAACTATTGGTATTCTCTACGCTTCAAGCGAGGACAATTCCAAATCACAGGTTGAAAGCTTTAAGAAATACGCAGAAAAAGATGGCCTGAATGTGGTCGAGTACGCCGTACCATCAACCAATGAAATCAATACAACCATGTCAGTCATGACTGGTAAGGTAGATGCCATCTGGACGCCTCAAGATAATACGATTGCCTCAGCCTTTTCAACAGTAATCTCATCAGCCAACCAAGCTAAGATTCCAGTTTATACGACGGTTGATACGATGGTGAAAGAGGGTGGTTTGGCTTCAGTTGCTCAAAGCCAATATGAACTTGGAAAGGCTACAGCTCGTAGTGCCGTTAAGGTTCTTAAAGGTAAGAAAGTTAAGGATGTTCCTGTAGATGTTATCGATGATGGTACACCAACGCTTAACCTTAAAGTTGCTCAAGACCTCAACATCACCATCCCTGACGATGTGCTTAAACAGTCAGATATCGCTGTTAAGGCTGATAAATAAGGAGGACTTATGATTATTTCATCTATTTATCAGGGGCTTCTATACGGAATCCTAGGTCTTGGGATTTACATGACTTTCCGTATCTTGGATTTTCCTGATTTGACAACAGAAGGTTCCTTCCCTCTTGGTGGGGCAGTAGCAGTAACCCTTATGAACTTTGGTTGGAACCCAATTTTAGCAACCTTGGTTGCTGTCTTGGCCGGCTGTGGTGCTGGACTTGTGACTGGTCTCCTCTATACTAAGGGAGAAATTCCTACTATTTTGGCAGGTATTTTGGTCATGACCTCTCTTAACTCAGTCATGCTTATGATTATGGGGAGGGCCAACCTGGGACTTCTAGATATCAAGACTATCCAAGATTTGCTTCCTTTCAGCAAGGACTACAACCTCTTGATTGTTGGTCTCATTGCGGTAACCATTGTTATCACTGCCTTGATTGCCTTTCTTAACACGCGCCTAGGTCAAGCTTATATTGCCACAGGTGATAATAGAGACATGGCTAAATCTTTTGGTATCAACACAGACAATATGGAAGTGATGGGGCTTGTTATCTCAAACGGTATTATCGCTCTCTCAGGAGCCTTGATTAGCCAACAGGACGGTTATGCCGACGTTTCTAAAGGGATTGGGGTTATCGTCATTGGTCTTGCCAGCATTATCATTGGTGAGGTCCTTTATGCGACTAACTTGACTCTGTTGGAACGTTTGATTGCCATCTGTATTGGTTCAATCCTCTATCAGTTCCTTTTGACAGCGGTTATTGCTCTTGGCTTTAACACAAACTACCTCAAACTCTTTAGTGCGATTGTTCTGGCTATTTGCTTGATTTCGCCTGTCCTACGCCGAAAATTCTTTAAGGGGGTGACCTTATCACGATGACAGGTATTGTAGAACTCAAAAATGCGACTGTTAAGGTCAATAACGGTTTTGACACCGAAAAAACCATCCTGGACCATGTCAGCCTTACCATTAGAGAAGGTGATTTTATTACCATTCTTGGTGGAAATGGTGCCGGAAAATCAACCCTCTTCAACGTCATTGCAGGGACACTCATGTTGACCAGTGGTCAGATTTTCATCATGGGTGAAGATGTTACGGCTCTCCCTGCTGAGAAGCGTGCTAAGTACCTCTCACGAGTCTTCCAAGATCCTAAAATGGGGACGGCTCCTCGTATGACCGTTGCAGAAAACCTCTTGATTGCCAAATACCGTGGTGAAAAACGAGGGCTTAAATCACGCCAAATTCATCTCTACACAGAGGAGTTCCAAGGTCTGATTGAACGTATCAGTAATGGTTTAGAAAAGCACTTAGATACACCAGCAGGTCTCCTTTCAGGTGGTCAGCGTCAGGCTCTCAGTCTGTTGATGGCGACACTTAAACGTCCTGAGCTCTTGCTCTTAGACGAGCACACTGCAGCCCTGGATCCTAAGACCAGTGTAGCCCTCATGAAGTTGACTGATGAGTTTGTGACGGGCGACCATCTTACAGCCTTGATGATTACCCATCACATGGAAGATGCCCTAAAATATGGCAATCGTTTGATTGTTATGAAGGATGGTCAAATCATTAAAGACCTTACCAAGGAAGAAAAAGGTCAATTGGATATCACAGACTATTACGCTATGTTTGAGTAAGCCTCGTCTGACTCTAAATTGTAAAATAAGCCAAAAAGTTGTATACTTAAAGGGTATGCAACTTTTTGTTGTGGCCTGTAAATCGACAAGGAGACTGTTCGCACGAACGTTCAGCTCCTTGGACCGTCTGTAAAAATAGGCTCTAGAAGAGAGTCAAACTAAAAAGGAGAAAAACAAGCATGAGCGATATTAAAATTATTGCCCTAGGTGGAGTACGTGAAAATGCTAAGAACCTCTATATTGTTGAGATTAACGACTCTATCTTTATCTTGGATGCTGGTCTAAAGTATCCTGAAAATGAACAACTAGGTGTTGACTTTGTCATTCCTAACTTAGATTACTTGATTGAAAATAGAAATCGTATCCAAGGGATTTTCTTAACTCACGGACACGCTGATGCCATTGGTGCCCTACCTTATATCTTGCAAGAAGTCAAAGCACCAGTCTTTGGATCATCCCTCACAATCGAGTTAGCTAAACTTTTTGTCAAGAATGCTGGCGTTAAGAAATTCAATAATTTCCATGTTATTGACGCAGAAACTGAAATTGAATTTGAGGATGCTGAAGTCTCATTCTTCAAAACAACTCACTCAATTCCAGAATCAATGGGGATTGTTCTTGGCACTGATCAAGGCAATATTGTCTATACAGGGGACTTCAAGTTTGACCAAGCTGCCCGTCCTTACTACAAAACTGATTTAGGTCGTTTGGCTGAAATCGGACGTGAAGGTGTTTTGGCCCTCTTGTCAGACTCAGCAAATGCGACAAGTACGGAACAAACAGCTTCTGAAGCAGAAGTTGGCCAAGAAATTGACCAAGTAATTGCTGATGCAGAAGGACGTGTTATTGTTGCTGCAGTTGCCTCAAACTTGGTACGTATTCAACAAGTCTTTGATTCAGCTGCTGATCACGGACGTCGCGTTGTTCTTACTGGTTTTGACGTAGAAAATATTGTCCGCACAGCTATTCGTCTCAAAAAATTGACTGTGGAGCATGAAAAACTTATTGTCAAACCAAAAGACATGAACAAGTTCGAAGACCACGAGTTGATTATCCTCGAAAATGGTCGTATGGGTGAACCAATCGATGGCCTTCAAAAGATGGCTGTTGGTCGTCACCGTTACGTTCAAATCAAGGATGGAGATTTGGTTTATATCGTAACAACTCCAAGCATTGCTAAGGAAGCCGTAGTGGCACGTGTTAACAATGCTATCTATAAAGCTGGTGGAACTGTTAAGATGATTACGCAGAGCCTTCGTGTTTCTGGACATGCCAATGCTCGCGAACTTCAATTGATGATTAACCTCCTTCGTCCACAGTATCTCTTCCCTGTCCAAGGTGAGTACCGTGACCTTCAAGCACATGCAGAGTTAGCCTTGGAAGTTGGTATTCTTCCAGAAAATATTTATATCGTAAAACGCGGTGACATCATGCACCTATCAGAGGACCAAGGTTTCCTTCATGAAGGAGCTGTCCCAGCTGGTGATGTTATGATTGATGGTAATGCTATTGGTGATGTGGGTAATATCGTCCTTCGTGACCGTAAGGTCTTGTCTGAAGATGGTATCTTTATCGTAGCTATCACTGTTAACAAGAAGGAACGTAAGATTGTCTCTAAAGCGCGTGTGAATACACGTGGGTTCGTTTATGTGAAGAAGAGCCGTGATATTCTCCGTGAGGCTGCTGACATTGTTAATGCTACCGTTGAAAATTACTTGGCAGGAGACAGCTTCGACTGGGGTGAACTTAAAGGTGCTGTCCGAGACGATGTGGCTAAGTTCCTCTTCGACCAAACCAAACGTCGCCCAGCTATCCTTCCAGTTGTCATGGAAGTCCGCTAATAACTGACTAAAACATAAGAGTGTGAGCGTGTCGCTTGCACCATAGACATTGAGGAAAGTTTTAACAAGACTTTGTTCTAAAATCAAAAGCTGGGGTGTCCCAGCTTTTCTAACATTAAGAAAGGAAAAACAAATGGCTTTTTTTCAAATTGAATACTCATCAGATGTTCTAGGACAATACCGCCAAGTGGATGTCATCTATCCAGATCGTGATCAGATTGCTGAAAGGGAAAGTGATACAGATATTCCAGTTCTCTATCTCCTTCATGGCATGGGGGGCAATCATAATTCTTGGGCCTTCCGTACCAATATTCAGCGTCTCCTTCGTAAGACTAATCTCATTGTTATTATGCCTAACTCTGAAAATGGCTGGTATACAAATACCAATTACGGGGTTAAGTATTACGATGCCATTGCTAAGGAGCTTCCTCAAGTCATGCAACGTTTCTTCCCTAGTATGACTAAGAAGCGTGAAAAGACCTTTATCGCTGGACTTTCTATGGGTGGCTATGGTTCTTTCAAACTAGCCTTAACGACAAATAACTTTGCTTGTGCGGGTTCCTTCTCTGGTGCCCTTGGATTATCAGCAGAGATGATTACAGATGAAACGAGTGAGTCTAAGGAATACTGGCAAGGTGTCTTTGGCGATTTGGAAGGAAAAGACATTGAGCAGCACAAATTGGTTAACCTAGCCAAACAACATGACAAGAAAACCAAATTCTTTGCCTGGTGTGGCCTTGAGGATTTCCTTTTTGATTCTCAAGATAAGGCAGTTGCTGATTTGAAGGCCCTTGGTTTAGACATTGACTACCGAACAGACCATGGAAGACATGAGTGGTATTATTGGGAAAAACAACTAGAAGCCTACTTAGAATGGTTACCTATTGATTACGTTAAAGAAGAACGTTTGTCTTAATAGGTCAAGTTTGTAACATCTTATCAAAGAGATGATAAAAGCTTAAAGTGATATTTTTTGCTTGTCAGAACTATTAGAGCTTGATATACTAGGGGAAGTTTCGAAAAGGAGGCTCAATAATGAAAAAATTATTCAGAGTAATCTTCTATATTCCCAAACTTCTTTTACAATTTATTTGGAATCTTATTTGGGCTATATTTAAACTTGCCCTAGTCCTAGCCCTTATTGGTTATGGACTCGTCTACTATGCCAATAACTCTTCAAGTACCTTAGCCACAAACATTAACCAAGCCTTTCATCAAGTAGAGCTAGGTTTTAGTGGTACCAGTACTAGTGACGTTGAGAAAGTTGTCTCTAACCTATCAACGACTGATACCATTCCAGAGTCTAATGGAGCTAGATGGGCGCAAAATACAGCTAGCATCTATATACAATCTACAGATGAAACCTTGGTAGCAGCTTATAAGGAAGCTATTACTAGCTGGAATAACACGGGTGCTTTCATCTTTACTTTAACTGATGATGCCTCAACAGCTGACATTGTTGCGACAGACTATTCTGATGCGAATTCACAGGCAGCAGGTTTAGCAGACACTCAAACCAATGTTTTGACCAATCGCATCACTCATGTAGATGTGAAGTTGAACCGTTATTTCCTCTTGAATAGTGATTTTGGTTATACTCACAAGCGTATTGTGAATACGGCTGAACACGAATTGGGACATGCCATTGGCTTAGACCATGATGACTCTAAGACATCCGTTATGCAATCAGCAGGATCTTATTACGGGATTCAACAGGTGGATATTGATACGGTCCATGCTCTCTATGCAAATTAGGGAGGGGTGTCATGCGCTATTTGAAACGCCTTGCTAGACGTTACCCCATGCAAACCTTCCTTTTTCTTTTCAATGCTGGGGTCTTTACTTGGTTGCAAACAACAGGAACCATGATTGCCAATCGTTTGGGCCTATCAGGTGATGGCATTTGGATTTATATTCCCAATTGGGTAAAAACGCTGACCAGTCATTCCATACAGAGTATTCAAACCCTATACGGGGCCTCTGGTTGGAGTTGGCTAATCGCCTCTATGCTTCTTACTTGGTTCTTGACTTTTCTGAGAGGTCTCATGAGAGCAGTGATTCTCATTCTGATAGTTGGTCTTGGCTTATGGCTAGTCTATCGACACTTTGAACTCTTACAAAATCTAAAACTGTCCTGATGGGCAGTTTTAAATTGAAATGAATTCTTCTTTTTAGACTTTTCTTAGGCGAGTACGGACGCTAGCGACTTCCTTCGGAATTCCATAGCTAAGTTTTGAGCCTAGTGTCTCAAAACTTCCGAGTGCCTAAAGTTATTTAACTTTAGGCACTTTTCTCACAGCGAAAAGTCTTGACTATAGCTCGCTCTGAAATTATTAAAGGGACTATCTCATTTCATCTACAGAAAGTTCTATATGTTTAGACGCCAAGTCACTTGTAAAAAGAATCTAAAACTGTCCTGATGGGCAGTTTTTTTGAGTTGTTAGGTCATTTATTTTCTGAAAAAATATGATATAATATAGCTAATTTATTATTTTGGAGGACATTATGGCTTTAGCAAAAATCGTTTATGCCAGTATGACCGGTAACACGGAAGAAATCGCAGATATCGTTGCCAAAAAATTGGAAGAATTGGGTCACACTGTAGATGTAGACGAGTGTACAACGGTTGATGCCGCTGATTTTGAAGATGCGGACATCTGTATCGTAGCGACTTACACTTATGGTGATGGTGAGTTGCCAGATGAAATCGTTGACTTTTACGAAGATTTGGCTGACCTCGACTTGTCAGGTAAAATCTTTGGTGTTGTAGGTTCAGGAGATACCTTCTACGATTATTTCTGTCATTCAGTGGATGAGTTTGAAAATCAATTCACATTCACAGGGGCGACTAAAGGTGCTGATAGCGTCAAGGTTGACCTTTCTGCTGAAGATGAAGATATCGAAAATCTTGAAGCTTTCGCTGAAAAAGTTTCAGAAGCATTAGCATAAGAAAAAAGCAGAGTAAAGTCTGCTTTTATTGTAGTTAAAAATGGAGTTTTTATGAATGAAATAGAAAGAGATTTTAGGACGCAATCTCAACATCTCCTTTGGTCTGTTTGGCGAGGGCTCTTAGTGGGGGTGACAGCAGGAGCAGTGGTCAGTCTTTTTCGTTGGTTAATTGCCAAAGGGGCCGCATTTTCTGTAGCTATTTACGAAGACGCCCTTCATAATCCCCTCCTGATTCTGGGAATTGTACTTGTTAATCTCTTGATTGCCCTTTTTATTGGTTACCTTATTAAGCAGGAAAAAGACATCAAGGGCTCAGGGATTCCCCATGTTGAAGGGGAACTGATGGGGCTCTTACATCCGTCTTGGTGGTCAGTTTTATGGCGTAAATTCCTAGGTGGAGTCCTTGGGATTTCAATGGGACTGATGTTGGGACGTGAGGGACCTAGTATTCAACTAGGTGCCATGACTGCTAAGGGATTAGCCAAGGGACTTAAGCTCTCTGCACGTGAGAAGCGTGTCTTGATTGCTGCAGGAGCAGCAGCAGGGTTATCGGCTGCCTTCAATGCCCCAATTGCTGGTCTTTTGTTTGTCGTCGAAGAAGTCTATCATCATTTCTCTCGTCATGTTTGGGTGACAGCTTTAACGGCATCTTTAGTGGCCAATGCTGTTTCCTTACGCATCTTTGGCCAGGTACCAGTCCTTGCTATGACAGAAAAATTACCCGTATTTCCTTTGAAGGATTATTGGATTCTTATTGTCTTGGGGATTTTTCTAGGTGTGCTTGGATACGGTTATGAGTGGGTTGTCTTACGTATTGGTAAGGTCTACCAAGGGTTAGGGAAAATCTTCCACTTGCCATCTCATTTTCATGGCCTTTTGGCAGTTCTGTTTATCATTCCTATTGGCCTTTATTTTCCACATCTTTTAGGTGGCGGGAATGAATTGATTCTTGCCTTAAATGGTTTACATCCTGCTCTAACTGTGGCTATCCTCTATTTGGCTATCCGCTTTATTTGGAGTATGCTGTCCTTTGGTTCTGGCTTTCCTGGTGGGATTTTCTTGCCGATTTTGACTCTAGGTGCTCTTTCTGGTAGCGTCTTTGCGGCAGCTTTTGAAAACCTAGGCTTTTTACATCCCGTTCAGTTTCCTATCTTTATCATTCTTGGTATGGCTGGTTATTTCGGTGCTGTGTCTAAGGCACCGCTAACTGCTATGATTTTAGTAACTGAGATGGTGGGTGACCTTCACCAATTGATGACCATTGGAGTTGTGACCCTGATTGCCTATCTAGTTATGGATTTCATGGGAGGAGAACCTGTCTATGAAGCCATGCTTCACAATCTGATTGCTCACGAACAAGAGCAAGTTGATAATATACCGACGATGATTGACTTGCCGGTTACAGATAGTCTAGCTGGTCGATTGGTTAAGGATTTAACCTTACCTGATGGGGTTTTGATTTCCACTCAGATTTTTCAAGATCAGTCTGAGGTTGTTCATGGAGACACACGTCTAAAAGCAGGAGCAACCCTGTATCTAGTTGTTAATGAAGGTAATATCAGTCAGGTAAGAAAACTCTTTTTATAAGCAATTCAATGGCTTGAGGCTCTTTTGTCCTCAGGTCATTTTTGTTATAATGGAGAGAAAAAAGGAGGTCAGTATGGACTTAAATGAGATTCGCCAACAGATTGACACCGTTGATAATGAGATCGTGGCTTTGTTGGAAGAACGTATGAAATTGGTAACTCGAGTAAGTGCTTATAAACAACGCACTGGAAAGGCGATTTATGATCCCGAACGAGAGCAAGCCTTGCTAGACAAAGTAGGTGATAGTGTCGTTAATCCTGAATATAAAGAAGCTATCGTTGCTAGTTTTGCGGATATTATGAAACATTCTCGTACTTATCAAATAGGCAAGCTTGAAGGAAGGTAGGCTATTAAGATGAAAATTAGACAATTAAGTGAGAGTCAAGGTCTCTCATACTCCAATTTAGTGATTTTGAGTCTCTATGCTGTCTTTCTAGGGGCGCTGGTTGGGCTGATTGATGCTATTTTTGGTCGTGTTCTCATAGGACTTTCAGAATATCGGGACCACCATCTCTTTTATCTAGTCCCAGCGCTTCCTATAGCTGGGCTTTTGATTGTTTACCTTTACCAAAGGTTTGCAGGCAAGGCAGCACAAGGGATGGGCTTGATTTTCAAGGTTGGACATAATGAGGAGGATCAAGTCCCCCTAAGGTTAATTCCACTGGTGACTGTAACCACATGGCTGACCCACCTTTTCGGGGGTTCTGCAGGTCGTGAGGGAGTTGCTGTACAACTGGGGGCCACAGTTTCTCATGCTTTTAGTCGCTATTTTAAGCTCCCGAATGCTTCACGTATTTTCTTGACCATGGGGATGGCCGCTGGTTTTGGAGGGCTCTTCCAAACACCAATCGCCGCGACCTTCTTTGCGCTTGAGGTATTGACTCTAGGACAGTTAAGTCTGCCAATCTTGGTACCGACTCTTATTGCATCTTTTGTGGCTAGTACGACAAGCCATCTCTTAGGTCTTGAAAAATTTAGCCACTTTGTCTCCGAAAGTTTGAGTATTGACCTTGGGACGTTTATTAAATTAGCTCTTTTAGGTCTGGCCTTTGGTCTAGCAGGAAATCTCTTTGCTTATCTCTTGTCACTAGCTAAAAAGAAAGTAGCAAGTCTGCTCCCAAATCCTTATTATCGTGTTCTCTTAGGAAGTGTCGTCTTAACCTGTCTTCTTTTGATTTTGTGGAAGGGACGTTATACAGGTCTTGGAACGAATTTGATTGCTTTAAGTGTTGGTGGTGGGACCATTTATCCATTGGATTGGCTCTTGAAATTGCTCTTGACCGTCTTTACCCTATCTCTTGGTTTCCAAGGAGGAGAAGTAACCCCTTTGTTTGCTATCGGAGCCAGTCTTGGTGCTGTTCTAGCACCAGTTCTGGGACTTCCAATTCCACTTGTAGCAGGTCTAGGCTATCTGTCTGTCTTTGGTAGCAGTACCAATACCCTTTTAGCACCTATTTTCATTGGAGTTGAAGTCTTTGGTCCCGCTAATGCAGTCCCTTATGCGATTGTCATGGTTTTTGCTTATCTCATTAATCATAAGACGAGCATTTATGGACAACAAAAAATGCTAGAAATGCAATAAGATACTAGACATCCTGATAATTTTTTGATAAGATACTAGGAGTGTGTAATGGACACACAAAAATAACGGCTAATCCGCTGAGACACAGAGGTTGCTCTTAAGATTAGTAAGATAGGAGTATATAAAAATGAATCCATTGATCCAAAGTTTGACAGAAGGTCAACTTCGTACTGACATCCCATCATTCCGTCCTGGTGAC
This sequence comes from Streptococcus sp. HMSC078H12, assembly GCF_001814615.1. Classification (NCBI taxonomy): domain Bacteria; kingdom Bacillati; phylum Bacillota; class Bacilli; order Lactobacillales; family Streptococcaceae; genus Streptococcus; species Streptococcus sp. HMSC078H12. The sequence goes on from NZ_KV817327.1 coordinate 17,182, forward strand.
ACTGTTCGCGTTCACGCGAAAGTTGTCGAAGGAACTCGCGAACGTATCCAGATCTTTGAAGGTGTAGTTATTTCACGCAAAGGTCAAGGGATCTCAGAAATGTACACAGTTCGTAAAATTTCAAGCGGTATCGGTGTAGAACGTACTTTCCCAATCCACACTCCACGTGTTGAAAAGATTGAAGTTGTACGCTACGGTAAAGTCCGCCGTGCTAAACTTTACTACTTGCGTGCTTTGCAAGGTAAAGCTGCACGTATCAAAGAAATCCGTAAATAATTTACAGATTTCACATAAAAAATCTGTCCTCGTGGCAGATTTTTTCATAAGTCCTCTTAGTTAAATGGATATAACAACTCCCTCCTAAGGAGTCGTTGCTGGTTCGATTCCGGCAGGGGACATTTTTAAGCCTTTAACCATGCGGTTTTAAGCTATTTTGCCCCAAATTTAAACCAAATGTATTTGACGCCTATTGAATTATAGGTGTTTTTTTGATATGCAAAAACCCTAGTCAGGATTAGTCCTAACTAGGGTTTCGGATAGAATACTAGTGATGTTAAGTATTCTGTTAACTCATTAATTGGAATTGGCAGTTGTATCTGTGCTTGATGAAGCTTGTGGGTACTCGTAAGGATTGTTATCAACGTCGTCAACCCACTCATTGCTCTGATGGGTTGAGCTTGCGTGATTGCTTCCTCCACCAGCACCTGCGGCGAAGGCTGCATCGTGACCCCCACCTCCCCCTCCGTTTATGGCATAGGAGCCATCTTCTGGTCCGCCCCAACCTCGTCCACCTTCAGCAGGCTTGGACTTTTCTTGATTTCCATCTTGGTGGGATGTTTGGTTGTTTTGTTTTTGATTTGGTGCTTGAACAGAAGGGGATGCTTGATCTTTTTTTTTATCTTCTTTTGAAGTAGTAGTTGAAGATTTGGTCTTCTCTTTTTTATGAGAAGAGCTGCTTTTTGATGAAAGGCTGTGAGAGATGTGATGCGTTTTTGCTGTTGGCTTTACAGGTTCTTTTAAATGTTTTGATAAAAAACCAAAGAGAAAGAAGAAAGCTAGCAAAGAGAAGGTGATAATATTATATTTTTTTCTTTTCAAATTTGGCTCCGTTCCTAGTCATAGATGAAGAGTAAAAATAACAGTAAAAAACCAGGTTTCCCTGGTTCTCATTATTAGCGGCTTACGCGACGGCGAGCTGCTTTTTTACGGTTTTCTTCGATGAAAGCCAATTTCTTTTCTTCTGGTTCGATAATGGTTTTCTTAACTGCGAAGACAGCACCTGCTACAGTAGCAGCAGTTCCGATAACGCCAGTAGCGACACCTTTAGCGAATGAATGTTTTTTAGCCATGAGACTATCCTCCGTATATGTTATAATATGCTTATATTATCTAAAAAAATATCTAGAATAGCAAGTGAAAACATTATGAAAACCAAACTTATTGTAGTAGCTGGTCCTACTGCTGTAGGAAAAACAGCGCTTGGAATTGAATTGGCCAAGCGTTTTAATGGGGAAATTATTTCAGGAGATAGCCAGCAGGTTTACCGACAATTGAATATAGGAACCGCCAAGGCCACTCCTGAAGAGCAGGCGGCAGCAGTGCATCATCTGATTGATGTTCGCGATGTTGATGAGACCTATTCAGCTTATGATTTTGTGACAGAGGCAGAGGCTGCCATTACAGATATCGTTAGTCGTGGTAAGCTGCCTATTGTAGTAGGAGGAACAGGTCTCTATTTACAAAGTCTCCTAGAAGGGTATCACCTAGGGGGACAGGTCGATCAGGAGCACGTTTTAGCCTATCGATCGGAATTAGAGCAATTATCTGATCAGGAACTTTTTGAAAAAATTGATCGCTTAGGTATTGAGATTAAAGAGATTAACCGTCGTCGTGCTATTAGAGCACTTGAACTCCATCGTTTTTCGGAGAATCTTGAAAATACTGAGACGACTTATGATCCCTTTCTTATCGGATTAGATGATGAACGCTCCTTAATCTATAATCGAATTAATACACGAGTAGACAAGATGGTTGAACTTGGGCTCTTGGAAGAAGCCAAGTGGTTGTACGATAATTATCCTAATGCCCAGTCAGCTCGTGGTATAGGCTACAAGGAGTTGTTTCCTTATTTTTCTGGGAACCAGAGCTTGGACGAAGCCTTGGAAAAACTCAAGCAAAATACGCGTCGATTTGCTAAACGTCAATTAACTTGGTTCAGAAATCGAATGACTGTTAAGTTTTATCAGATTTCTAGTCCAGAATATCCTGAAAATGTCGTTCAAGATCTTGAATTATTTTTAAATGAAAGGGAAGGAGAAAAGGTAGGTCAATCTTAGTTTTAAGAACCAATCTTTGCTATAATGGTAGTTATGACTAACGAAGAAAAAAAATCAGCCTATGAATTAATGCTAGCACAGGCTAAAGTGCTTTTTGCCAATGAAAACAATGCTCTGGCCAACTTTTCTAATGCCTCAGCTCTCTTGAATACAACCCTGCCAAATTCTGTGTTCACAGGCTTCTACCTGATGGATAATGTCAAGAATGAGTTAATCCTTGGCCCTTTCCAAGGTAATGTTTCTTGTGTTCGAATTGCCTTAGGTAAGGGTGTTTGTGGTCAGTCTGCAGCAGAAAATAGAACCCTAATTGTCGAAGATGTCACCAAACACGCTAATTACATCGCTTGTGATTCCGCTGCTCGAAGTGAAATTGTTGTACCAATGGTCAAAGATGGCAAATTAGTTGGTGTTCTCGATTTGGATTCTCACCAAGTAGGAGACTATAACCAAGTAGACCAAGATTATCTTGAAGCATTTGTCAAAATTTTACTTGAGAAAACCGAGCTTACATTTGGAATGTTTGAGGTAAACTAATGTATCAAGCCTTATATCGTAAATACCGTAGTCAAACCTTTGGCGAAATGGTTGGTCAAAAAGTGATTTCAACCACGCTCAGACAGGCGGTAGAGTCGGGGAAAATCAGCCATGCCTATCTTTTTTCTGGACCACGTGGTACCGGTAAAACCAGTGCGGCAAAAATCTTTGCCAAGGCTATGAACTGTCCTAATCAAGTTGATGGTGAGCCTTGTAATCACTGCGATATTTGTCGTGATATTACTAACGGAAGTCTCGAAGATGTTATCGAGATTGATGCGGCTTCCAACAACGGTGTGGATGAGATTCGTGAAATCCGTGACAAATCGACCTATGCCCCAAGTCGTGCAACTTATAAGGTCTATATTATCGACGAAGTGCACATGCTTTCGACAGGTGCCTTCAATGCTCTTTTGAAGACTTTGGAAGAACCAACTGAAAATGTTGTTTTTATTCTGGCGACCACTGAATTACATAAGATTCCTGCAACCATCCTTTCTCGTGTCCAACGTTTTGAGTTTAAATCGATCAAGCAGGGAGCTATTAAAGAGCATTTGGCTTCAATTCTGGAAAAAGAAGGATTAACCTTTGATGATGAGGCTTTGACCATTATTGCTCGTCGTGCGGAAGGTGGTATGCGTGATGCTTTGTCAATCTTAGACCAAGCACTGAGTCTGTCTCCTGATAATCATGTCAGTCAAGCTGTAGCTGAAGAAATCACTGGTTCTATTGGTTTGACAGCCTTAGACAGTTTTGTCGCTAACGTTCGCAATCAAGAGACTACGCAAGCTTTATCAAACCTTGAAACTCTTTTTGATAATGGTAAGTCTATGAGCCGTTTTGCGACGGATCTCTTGGAGTATTTCCGTGATCTTTTGATTGTCAAAGCGGGCGGAGAGAACAGTCACCATAGTCCCCTTTTTGAAGAGAATCTTTCTCTGGAGCAAGACCGACTTTTCCAATTGATTGACTTGGTTACAAGTGCCTTGCCAGAAATTAAAACTGGAACACATCCTAAAATCTATGCGGAAATGCTGACTATAAAATTGTCAGAGACTCATACTCAGGTTTCACAAGAAATCCCAGGGAATTTACAAGAAGAGTTAGATAGTCTTCGTCGCGAGGTAGAAGGTCTACGTAAAGCTCTTAAAGAGGGCAAAGTCCAAGGAGAAGTAGCACCAACTCGAAAAGCCAAACCTGCTTATCAGTACAAGGTGGATCGTGAAAAGATTCTTACTATTATGCGTGAAACCATGGAAAATCCTCAGAAATCACGCCAGTGTCTGGATGCCCTAAAGGCAACTTGGCCTGAAATCTTGGATTCTATCAGCCCGCAAAATAGGGCACTTTTGAATGGCTCCGAACCTGTACTGGCCAATCAGGAAAATGCCATCCTAGCCTTTAATGCTGCCTTTAATGCTGAGCAGGTCATGAAACGCAGTGATCTCAATGATATGTTTGGTAATATCATGAGTTCAGCTGCCGGTTTCTCACCTAATATTATGGCTGTTCCAAAAGCAGAATTTGAAAAACTCCGAACAGAATTTGCACGAAGTCTCAAATCCAAAGAAGAATTGGAAAAAGAAGATCGTGAAGAGTATATCCCTCAAGAACTCGAGTTTCTCTCTGATGTAGTAGAAATAGAGGACTAAAAAGGTCCAGTGGACCTTTTTAGGTCCGAGCCTAGAAATAAGAAAGCGAGGAAGGTCCAGTGTAATTTGATAGATTTCTGAAGCTGTTCCATCCGTGTAAAAATGAAAAGAGCCTAGACTGCTTGTCCTAGGCTCTATCTATTGATATAATAATCTTATGATTCAACAAATTTTGTTTATTACGCTTGAAACTATTTTTGAAACGGTTTGTTTTAATTACAGTTTACAGCACGGCTATTACTTTTTTACAGCCTTTTTTGGTTATTTACTGTTTCGTCGTCTTTGGACAACTTACGTTGTTTCACGCATTGCGCGTGCAGCCGACAAGTCTACCAAGAAGTAAGGCTCACTTCGCCAGCGGTCAACCATTTTTCCTGACCATCATCAGTAAAAACGAGAAGTTGGCCCTTATCGCCAATTTCCTTGGCAATACCAGTATAAGTCCTTCCAGCTTGTTCAAAGGTCACTTGTTTGTCTAAAACGAGGGACTTTTCTTTATAAACTTTGACCAAATCGCTAGTAGGAATGGTTAAAAAGAGTTTCCAAATTTCTGAAATGAGCTGGTTTCGAGTGATGCTTGGTTTTTCAGAAGTAAAAAGACTAGTAGCTTTATTAGCTAACTCTTCAGGGAAATCAGTGATTGAGAAGTTAAGCCCAATCCCGATAATGACATCTGTGATGCGACCAGATTCGATAGAACTAATGGCTTCGGTAAGGATACCAGCCATTTTTTTGTTGTTGAGGTAGATGTCATTAACCCATTTGATTTCTGTATTGATGCCGGTTAGACGCTGGATAGCTTTGACAATAGCAGCTGCCACCATCATCGTATAAGGGGGTAACTCCTCAAAATGACAGTTGGGCTTTAAGTGGATACTCATGTAGATACCACCTTGTGGACTGGCAAAGAAGTGACGTTCAAATCGTCCTTTGGCTGCCTTTTGACTTGATGCCAGATATAGTGCAGGCGTCGGATTAATCTTTTCCATGCCATGTTTAGCATCTAGTTGGGTAGAGTTAGAATCTGGATTAAAGTAGACTGGAATGTTGAGTTGCTTAGAGATGTCTTGAGGAAGAAGAATATCTCCCTTTTCTAAATAGTAGCCTTTCTTGCGGACACTTGTAATGTCAATTCCTTGTTCTTGAAGTGTTTGAATTGCCTTCCAAATGGCTGTCCGTGAGACACCAAGGCTTTTAGCCAAGCTCTCTCCCGTCACAAAATCAGGACTCTTCGATAAGATGTCATAAACGTGTTCATAAGTTTTCATATCCTAAGTATAATACAAAAGATGGTAAAATGCTCACTATAACTTATTGATAAGGCTTGATAATAAATAACTATATGACTAGACTGAAAAAACATGATATAATGGACGGTAGTTATTAAGTCCCGATAAGGCAACAGTCATCCTAGAGTTGGCTGTTGGTTCTTTGTAACTTTTTAACGGCGTTTAGCTCTACCAGGAGCATAGCGTTTTACCTATTAGGAGACGGTTAAATCCGTGCTATCTAATACTATTTTTCATATTAAAAGGGGGACATTTTATATGTCAGAACGTAAACTTTTCACGTCTGAATCAGTATCTGAGGGGCATCCAGATAAAATTGCAGACCAAATTTCAGATGCCATTCTTGATGCGATTTTAGCAGAGGATCCAGATGCACACGTTGCAGCAGAAACAGCTGTCTACACTGGTTCTGTCCATGTTTTCGGTGAAGTTTCTACAACAGCTTATGTGGACATTAACCGTGTGGTTCGTGATACTATCGCTGAAATTGGTTATAACAATGCAGAATACGGCTTTGCGGCAGAATCTGTTGGGGTTCACCCATCATTGATTGAACAATCTCCAGATATTGCTCAAGGTGTCAATGAAGCACTTGAAGTTCGTGGAACTGGTGATCAAGATCCACTTGATCTTATCGGAGCTGGTGACCAAGGTTTGATGTTTGGTTTTGCTATTGACGAAACTCCAGAGTTTATGCCACTTCCAGTTAGCCTCTCACATAAATTGGTTAAAAAATTGGCAGATTTGCGTAAATCTGGTGAGATTTCATACCTTCGTCCAGATGCTAAATCTCAGGTTACCGTTGAGTATGATGAGAATGACCAACCAGTACGCGTTGATACAGTTGTTATCTCAACACAACACGATCCTGAAGCGACTAACGACCAAATTCGTCAAGACGTTATTGAAAAAGTCATTAAGGCAGTTATTCCAGCCGAATACTTGGATGATGAGACTAAATTCTTTATCAACCCAACAGGTCGTTTTGTTATCGGAGGACCTCAAGGGGACTCTGGTTTGACTGGTCGTAAGATCATTGTTGATACTTATGGTGGCTACTCAAGACACGGTGGTGGTGCCTTCTCTGGTAAAGATGCCACTAAGGTTGACCGTTCAGCTTCATATGCAGCTCGCTATATTGCCAAAAATATCGTAGCTGCTGGTCTTGCTAAGAAAGCAGAAGTACAATTGGCTTATGCTATCGGTGTTGCTAACCCTGTGTCTGTCCGTGTTGATACTTTCGGAACGGCGACAGTTGCTGAAAGTAAACTTGAAGCTGCTGTCCGCGATCTCTTTGACTTGCGTCCGGCAGGTATCATTCAAATGCTGGATCTTAAACGTCCTATCTATCGTCAAACAGCGGCCTATGGTCACATGGGACGTACGGACATCGATCTTCCATGGGAAAAATTGGACAAGGTAGATGCCCTCAAAACAGCTGTAGAAGCTTAAAAAGATTTAATATTACTTTCAATTTAATAATATCAAAGTAACAGAATTTAATTTTTTTGAATTCTGTTTTTTTGTTTTGAAAATAAATAATATGAATTTTCTGACTTCAAACACTTGTAAAGCCTATGAATTGAGTGATTTAAGGATAAAAACTACTAGCTATAGATAAATTCTTTTGGTGAAAACCTTTGAAAGGAGTTGAAAAATAAGAATAAATTGCTATAATAAGAGTGACGATGTAAATATAAAACTAGAGTCATTTTAGATTGATAGAGTAAGAAGAAATACCTTTAAATAAGGTTTAACAGGTGTTAGACAATCTAAAGTGATCTGGTTAGTTTGTGATTTCTTGGGGAAGCTAATCAACATAACAAGATGTTTAGTTAGTCAATTTAATCTATTCTCTAATAATATTAATTTGCGTTAATGTTTATTTAGAATAATCTTGTTCTTTCTTATATTTTTGAAATCTTTAAGAATCTTCGAAAGAGATTTTGTTGAGAGTTACGTGCTCACTCATTGGGGAGGAGGCCATAACTTTCAAAGAGCTTTCTTAAGAAAGGCATTACATTGTGGTCTTGAGATTATTGGGAGATACTTGAGACTAATGATTAGAATGGGTAGAGAGTGTAGTTAAGGGGACACTCTTAAAAGTGGGGAGAAGTTTATGAATATTTTGATACTTGGTAATACTGCTGGATTAACAAACGATTTTATTTTGAAAACGTTTCCTAATCAAGCAGTTTTTATTTTTGGTCATACAGGTGTAAAGAACTCTCGTAAGAATAAAATCACCGTATATACCAAACATTATGAGAACAATCAATTAGAAGATGTTTTTGATTTTCATGATTATGATCAAATCATCTATTTTTCGGAATATCTCAATTACGGACATGAAAGTTCAGGGGAGATTGAAAATCTCATCAGATTATTAGAGTGTCTTAAAGATAGAAAAAACAAACGTTTACTTTATATCACAGGTCCTGTCCTTGAGGATGGAAAACGAAGTTTACAGACGACAACTAAGGATACCTTATTATCCTGGACTCGAGAATTTGGGGTCAACCTTAAAGTTCTGCATAGTCCCTTTCTTTATTCAGTCATTAATAAAGAAGATTATCTTTATAAACTGTTTGTACGTTTAGATGATCATGAGCAGGTGGAGTTGAAGGAGTCATCACAAAGTCAGGCGACTTTTATCAGTCTATCTGACTTGGGGGATTTGCTTCACAAATTATGTGAGCGCTGGAATGACACCTATGAAAGTATTATTATTCCGAATCCTTTCCAACTGACTTTTGGTGAGCTCTTGCAAGCTTTGGATAAATATTTCCCTAACAAGCAGGTTCATTTCTTAGAGGAAAGAAGAATTAGGAAATATGATAACGATCCTGAAAAGCACCATGATTTGCGTGATCGATTTGCTTGGTTTATGCGTTATGCCTTGGTGCGTGACTTGCCAGATATTTACGAAGACTATCAAAAACAGCGAAAAGGGTCTTTGCGTGTTTCTAAGTTCCGCAATATCGTAGATAATATCGTTAAGCAAAAGAGAAATAAGAAACTTGCTGCTGTTGTTGCGACCTTCTTAGTCTTTGAAGCCTTTAGATATATGACTCAAGGTCAGTTACAGTTCCAATTGATCGACCTACGTTTGCTCTTTGTTGTCTTGATTAGTACAGTTTTGGGCATGGGTTATGGCTTGTTCTCAGCAGTCCTTGCAATTATTGGTTTGACAATTAGTCAAATTTTGTCTGGAACTAGCTGGCAATTGCTTCTATATAATACGGATCGTTGGGTGGCCTTTATTGCCTATATCTTTATTGCTGTGGTTTGTGGATTTGTAGAAATGAAGAAAAAAGATGACAAGCTACAACTAGACAAACAATTGGAAACAGTTAAGGAAGACTATCTTATCCTTAATCAATCCTACCATACATTACTTAATGAAAATAAAGACCTGAAAAATGCCTTGTTGGCAAGTCAAGATGGTCTTGGAAAAGCCTATTCTTACTTTGTGACTTTGGATCATGCTAGTGTTGAGAAGGTTCTTAGACAGACGATTGATTTGGTTTCAGAGATTTTGAATGCTCCAGTTTCACTTTATGGTGGTGGTCCTTTCCAATATGAGCTCCTTTTGGGAGATAACGATAAGAAGCAAGTATCTTTGACAGATTTTAAAGAAGTTGGAGATGCCTTCGGTCAAGGACGTGTCTGGGCTAATAAATCATTGCTTGAGAATCGTCCAGCTTATGCCATGGAAGTTAAGACCAAGGCAGAGGGTACCTTTATCATTTGGGTAGAGGCTGTTCCTTTTGAAGCTATGTCTACTAAAGTGTTAAACGAGCTTGAGGTTCTTTCAAAAATGAGTCGTTCTTTCATTGAAAAGGCAGAACTTCTTGAGCAAGCTAGTCATCAAGGGAGGGTTGCACAATGATTCCAGTCCTAATTACTAGTATTTTAACGGTTTGTTACTTCCTATCTATAGCACTTGTCTATAAAGCCATTGTTAGTGGCAGATCAAATTTAACCATTTTTTACTTGATTTTCCCAATTGCTTTACCTTTCTTTGGTGCCGGTCTGATTCATATGATTTCTAAGCCAAATCCTGGTAGACACCGTCGTGGTCAAGAAGCAGCAGTTGGCGGCAAAATTAAAGATTTGACCATTGATTTTGGAAATATCGATGATTTCCAACGACCTAAGGAATTGGTTGAAGAAGACATCGTTCCTCTTGAAGAGTCTCTCTATTTGAATAAAGCTAAAGAAGCTCGTCAGCAATTGATGGGATTGGCTAATAATGATCCATCTCATTTTATGGATTTGCTCTACTTGGCTCGCTTAAATGAGGACAGTGAAATTGTTCACTATGCGACGACCTTTATTTCTGAGATTTCAAGTCAATACGATGAGAAGTTGAGTGCCTTTGAGAAACGTTTTGAAAAGGGTGAAGCAGACTTTGACCTCTTAACCGAGTATTGTGATTTTATGGAAGATTACCTCTCTAAAGAACTTCTAAGTAAACAAATGGAAGGTTTGCTTCGTAAGGAGTACGAGGAACGTCTCTTGCAGAAACTTAGTCATGGAACGACTGCTAAAGACTTAGTGAGAGTTATCCATAATGAACTAGCTCTTGGTTTGTATGATTTGGCTCAAAAGCATTTGACACAGCTTTCAATTAAATCAAATGCGGATGATGTGTATTATTTGTATTTGGAATATTATTATCAAACTGGTCAGTTTGATGAATTTAAAAACATGATTCGTGAGATGCAAGGCAAACAGGTTGTTCTTTCTAAGGACAAGCAAGATCTCTTGAACTTCTGGCAAGGAAAAGAGGTGATGGCATGAAATTAGATAAAAAGAATGTTATCCGAAAAGAAACCTTGCTAGGGGTTGGCCTTATTTTGTGTTTGGCCATCGGACTCTTTGTTCAAAAGAAGGGGGAATGGTACCCAACTCAAGGTAAGGAAGCCTATCTTACAGGAAAAGTACCATCTACGGCCTCAGTGATCAAGGATTTAGATAAAGATACACTGGTTCTTTATGATAGTGAAAACGAGACGAGTCAAAGGGCTTGGAAACAGTTCGAGCAAATTTTAAAAGATATGCGTATGGGAGCTAAGTTAGTCGATGTGGCTAAACACGAGTCCTATTCACTTTCAGATTATAAAAAAGTAGTCCTTCTTGTCACTGACCTTTCTCGAATGGAGGACCAGGTGCAGCCACTCATGGATTGGACTGAAAAAGGTGGTCAAACACTTTTTGCAGTAACTATGGGTAAAGAGAGTAATCTGGATGCTATTGATCATAATCTTGGCGTGAGTTATTCCAACTTTGAGATGGATGAGGTCAAGGAAATCTACGTGGATCCTGACTTTATGATTGGTGGGGGACGCAATTATAAAATTGAAGAACCTTTTGAGTCAGCCAGAAAAGTCTCACTTGAAAGTGATGTTAAGGTACATGCTAAAACAACAGATGATTCTCATACACCGTTGATTTGGGAAAAATCATACGGCAAAGGGAAGTTTGTCGTTGACAATCTTGGAATCTATGAGCGTAATGTCCGTGGTATTTATGCTGCTTCCTATAGTCTTTTGACTGAAGCGACAGTTTATCCAGTAATCAATGGCTCTACCTATTATATAGATGATTTCCCATCACCTGTTCCAGCCGGAGATGGTCGTTTCGTTAAACGTGACTACGACATGTCTGTGTCTGAATTTTACACCAATGTTTGGTGGCCAGACCTTCTTAAGCTGCATGAAAAGTATGGTATCGTTCATACAGGTGTGGTCATTGAAAACTATGAGGCTCAGACAGATGGTAAAATTGTTCAACAAAACGATTTAGATCGTTTCAAGTATTTTGGAAATTCACTTTTGGCTAATGGTGGTGAGCTTGGATATCATGGTTATAACCACCAACCTTTGAGTCCTTCATCTGTTAAATATGGTGAAAAGTATGCCAGCTACAAGACTTGGAAGGATAAGGCTGCTATGAAGGCCAGTCTGTCTGAGTTGATTCGTTTTGTCAACCAACTCTTTCCTAAAGCGCAAAAATCAGTCTACGTTCCACCATCAAATATCCTTTCAAAAGAAGGGCGAGAGGTAATCGTTAATGATTTCCCAGAAATCAAGGCTATCTCAAGTAACTATTTCCCAGGAGATTTCACTTATTCGCAAGAGTTTGAAGTGTCACCTGATGGAATGATTGAAGAGCCACGTACAGTTTCTGGTGCGGTTTGGGACGATTTCTCACAGATGACGGTCTTTTCTGAAATGAATATGCACTATGTCAATAACCATTTCCTTCACCCTGATGACGTTCTTGATGTCGATCGTGGTGCAGAATTGGGTTGGGCAAAGATGTATAAGGCTTTGGACAAGGAAGTTAGTTGGGTCCACAATATGTCACCTTCGCTCAGGAATCTAACAGGTTCAGAATTAGCAGGTGCTGTTCAGCGTTACGGTATTTTGAAAGTTTCTCAAAAATATACCAAAGACGCCCTAAAAATTGATCTTGAGAATTTTCATGATCATGCTTACCTTATGGTTCGTTTAAATCAAAACGAGGTTAAGAAGGTAAAAAATGGTAAGGTTACGCATTTAACGGGTGATCTTTACCTATTGGAGGCTACGAATAAGTCAGTCACCATCACATTAAAATAAGGCAAAATAGGGGAAAATGCCGATGAAGATATGTTTAATTCTTGAAGGGTCCTATCCGTATGTTCACGGTGGTGTCTCTACTTGGATGCATCAATATATTACAGAAATGAAAGAGCATGAATTTGTTCTTTGGGTTGTGGGGGCAACGCATGAGCAAAAGGGAAAGTTTGTTTATGAACTTCCTGAAAATGTCGTAGAAGTACACGAAGTCTTTTTGGACTATGTTGTGCCAGATAAAGAAGAAGACATAAAGCCACATCAGTTTACAGATGAGGAAAAACAAGCGCTTAAAGATATGGTTTTTTGTCAACAACCTGATTGGAAAGTCTTGTTTAAACTTTTACAGGATGGTAAGGTCGTTCCTAACGATCTCTTGAGTAGTGAGGCCTTTTTTCAGGTCTTGAAAGATCTCTGTAGTGAGCGCTACACGCAGCTATCTTTTTCAGATGTTTTTCACACAATCCGTTCTATGCTGTTTCCACTTTTAAATATTTTATCTTGTCCACCTCCTGAAGCAGATGTTTACCACTCAATCTCTACAGGTTATGGTGGTATTCTTGCAACTTTGGGCAGTTTGACCTATGACAAACCTCTCTTCTTAACTGAACACGGGATTTATACGCGTGAACGTGAGGAAGAGTTGCTTCGTGCCAAGTGGGTTTTACCTACAATGCGCCAACAGTGGGTAAGGTTCTTCTATATGTTGTCTGATGCGATTTATCAAAATGCTGAAAAAATTACCAGCCTCTTTACTAAGGCCAAGGAAATTCAGATTGAGATGGGTTGTGATCCAGAGAAATGTCAGGTTATTTCAAACGGGATTGACTACGATGCGTTTTCTCAAATTCCTTTGAAAGAACCGGATGGTTGGATTGATATCGGAGCCGTGGTTCGTTTGGCTCCAATTAAGGACATCAAAACCATGTTGTATTCTTTCTACGAACTAGCTCAGCAAGTACCAAACGTTCGTTTGCATATCATGGGTGGCATAGATGACCAAGAATATGCGGATGAGTGTTTTAGCTTGGCCGATAAGATGGACTTGGGAGATCGTCTCCTATTCACTGGTCGTGTTAATATTCGAGAATATATGAAGAAAATTGATTTTACGCTTTTGACCAGTCTTTCTGAAGGTTTGCCACTTTCTGTTTTGGAATCAATGGCGGCTAGCCGTCCTTGCGTGACGACAGATGTCGGATGTTGTCGAGAATTGCTAGAAGGTCGTGAGGATGACAATCTAGGGATTGCAGGATTTTGTGCGCCACCTACTTGTACAGGGCCTCTTGCAGAAGCTATGAAGAAGATGGCGATTAATGATGCTAGACGTCTTGAAATGGGTGAAATTGCGCGTAAGCGTGTTGAGGCGATATATCAATATCCGCAAATGATCGGTCAGTATCGACGCTTATATGAGGAGGTGGCTGTTTAATGGCCGGTATTGGATTTGAATTACGTAAAATTTACAACGAGGATAGCCTTTTTTCAAAACAAAAGGCCTACGCATATGCTGGAATTGTTTATACCGGTCCTATGCTTTTAGGGATTTTACTTACAGCTGGTGTCGTTGTTCTGACAATGGTCGCGGGAATCAGTGAAAATGAGCGTGATTATATTCTTTCAAACTTAACTTACGCTATTATCTTTTCACTCGTGATTACCAGTCTCTTTTCTCTGGTGGTAACTCGCTTTGTTGCGGACATGCTCTACGAGAAAAAATTTGAGACTATCATCCCTTCATTTTATGCGTCGAGTGCCTTGATGCTTTTGATTGGGACACCACTTTATGCGATCTATCTAGCCTTGGCTAGTCGAAGCTTAGCAGAAGTGGCTATGGGAGTTTTGCTCTTTGGTGAGCTTTGTCTCGTTTGGAATGTCATTACCTACTTGACGGCGATTAAATCCTATAAAGAAATTATCAAAGGTTTCTTTTTAGCGATTGGTGTGACGATTGTCTCTGGGTTACTTAGTATTTTACTACATCAAAAGTATGGTATCTTCCTAAGTGTTTGTTTGGGATACGGTGGAATGATGTTTTGGATGGTTCGTCTTATCCATGACTATTTCCCATCTAATCTTAAAATGTCCTTTGAGTTTTTGAAATGGTTTGATCAATTCTCTGATCTTGCCAAGACTGGACTTTACATGTTGGTGGCCCTCTTTGCTCATATTATTATTAACTGGTTTGGGCCAATTAGTAAGAGTTTTGACGGCTTCTTCCGTACAGCTCCAGTCTACGATGTGCCAGCCATGCTAGCCTACTTAACGACTTTGGTATCAACACTTAATTTCGTTATGTCTGTCGAGGTTTCCTTCTATCCGCATTTCCGACGTTATTTTAACCTATACAATGAAGAGGGAAGTCTTTCGGATATCCAGGAAGCTGAAACTCAAATGCTGGATGTCATGAGTAACGAACTCAAATATGTTTTTTGGAAACAATTGCTAGCGACAATTTTCATTATGTTCTTCGGAAGCGTGGCCTTGACTTACTTACCAATTGGTTTTAACAATCAAATGCATGGGTACTTTTTAACGCTATGTCTGGCTTATGGACTCTATGCTGTTGGTAATGTAAATATCTTGCTTTTGATGTATTTTGCAGATTATAAGGGAGCTAAGAAACTTGCCAAACACTTTGCTATTCTGACAGTAGTTTTGAGTTTTGGTTCTCAGTTCTTGGACTCAGCCTTCCTAGGCTACGCCTTCTTGATTTCTTCTCTTGTTCTTTTTATTGAAAGTGGTCAGGAAATCGACAAATACACAAGTGATCTTCAGTATCATTTCTTAGGAAGCCAAGCCATGGTATCTAAGAAAGACGTGGGCTATTTTGAAAAATGGACTGAGCGTTTAGAAAACATACAAAAGAGGTGGGGGAAATGAATAGGAAAAAGAGTTTAGCAGCGGTTTTGTTGCTCTGTACGGTCTTTGGTTTTACAGCATGTGGAACCAAGGAACAGACAAAAAACGGTGTGACAACTAAAAAAGTAGATAAACAAGCGGCCACTGATATCTCTAATGTACACTTAAGAGATAAGAAGAGCCTCTATGATAAGGATCATACAAAGGTAACGACCATGTACCTGACAGTACGTCGAGGAGATGCTACAGAAAATCAAAATCACTCATGGTCTGAGGTCAATCAATATTCCGTTGAAGATTATCAGAAAATGCATGTTAAACGATATCAAGTAGCAGGGCTCCTTCAAGTTGGTAACGAGGACGGTCCCGTCTCTGGTGAGTTAGGTTATGACCAAGACGTGCCAAATGCTAGTGTTCAGATTCGTGGGGAAAGTTCAAGTAAGAACGCCCAAAAGAACTACAAAATCAAGATTAAAAAGAACAAGGGTGAGTGGAACGGTCAACGTACGATTAACCTTAACAAACACCAGACTGAAGCCCTTCGCTTTAGAAATAAGTTGTCCTATGATCTAATGGAAGAGATTCCACAACTCATGGGTGCTAGAACGAGTTTTGTTCACCTCTACGTAAAAGATGAAACCTCTGACAATCCTTCAGGTAAATTTGAAGATTATGGTCTCTACACGCAAGTCGAACAGATTAACAAAAACTATCTGAAAGATCATGGTCTAGATGAAAATGCCAACCTTTATAAACCAAACTTCTTCGAATTCTTCCGCTATGAAGATACGATTGTTAAAGAAGATGATCCTAAATTCGATAAGGATAAATTCGAAAAACTTTTGGAAATCAAAGGTAGCCATGATCACACCAAACTTATTGATTTTCTAACCAAGCTCAATGATCCATCAGTGAAGATTGAAACCATCATGGACAAGTATGTAGATCCTGAGAATATCCAATATTGGATGGCCTTCCAGATGTTGCTTGGTAATGATGATACACAGAGTCGTAACATGTATCTCTATAGCCCACAAAACTCAACCAAATGGTACATCATTCCTTGGGATAACGATAGTATCTTGATGAAGAATGAACGTCGTTTGGTAAGTAAGGACAGCGACCAAGCCAATAGCTGGGAAGTCGGTGTCAGCAACTATTGGGGTAACCAACTTTTCCAACGGTTGCTCAAATCAAAAGAGTTCCGCAAGGGACTAGATGAGAAGATGGATGAGCTGCGTAAGACAATTACTGGTGACAAGATTTCTTCAATGAGTAATGAATACGCAGCAGTCATTAAACCTTATCTAGCTAAGATGCCTGACCAAATGCATGCTAAGACAACACCTGATAATTACGACAAGATTTTGGCAGATTTGCCAAATGAGTTAGAGAACAACTACAAGATTTACAAAACAAGTCTTGAAAAACCACAACCATTCTTTATCAATAAGCCGGAAGTGGCCAATAACAAATTGAAATTAAGTTGGGGTGCCTCTTACGACTTCAATAACAGCAAGTTGACTTACACAGTTGAGTTAGCTAAAGACTATGAATTTAAAGACAAGGTCTTTGAAAAATCTGGTCTCAAAACTCTCAGTGCTGAAACAGATACCTTGCCTAAGGGACAATATTTTGTGCGTGTGACTGCAACTAACGAAGCAGGACAATCACAACGTGCCTTTGACTACTATGTCAATAGTGATAACTCTAAACAATTTGGTATCATGAGCTTCTTTGTCCTTGAAGATGGAAAAATTGGGGTAGATGGTTATGAAGACTAAAGAGAAGCCCTTTCGCCATGAGTTGAAATATGTCATTGGTGAACCAGAAAAGGCTCTGCTGACTGAGCGTTTTAAACATTTGATTCAATTGGATAAGCATGCGACAAATGGTGGTTATACCATTCGGAGTCTTTACTTTGACGACTATTGGAATAGTGCCTATGCTGAAAAAGACGCAGGTATTCTAGTTCGTAAAAAATATCGGATTCGTATCTATAATTTCGGGACCAATAGTATCAAACTAGAGCGTAAGAAAAAGGTAGATACCTACATTTTGAAAGAGGATGCACCTCTAACCGTTGAAGAATTTTATAAAATTATTGATGGGGACTATGACTTTCTCTTAAAAAGTCCATATCCTCTCTGTCAGGAATTTTACTATGAATGCATTAGTAACATGATGCGTCCACGGACCATCGTTGACTATGAGCGAGAGCCTTGGGTCTATGACTTTGGAACAGTTCGCTTAACCTTTGACCAAAATGTCAGAGTAGCGGTTGGAAGTTTTGATATTTTTGATCCAGACTTACCAACAATTCCAGTCATTGATCCAGAAAAGATGGTTTTCGAAGTTAAATATACAGAGTATCTGCCAAAGATTGTCCAGAGTGTCTTGCCAGGGAAAGCAGACATGATGGCTGTCTCTAAGTACGTATTGGCTTATGAAAAATCTCAGTATCTAAATGGTTTTGAATACTGGGAAGATGGGAATATATAAATAGGAAAAGTGCTAAGTTTGAAAGAATTTAGTATAAGAAGGGGAATTTATGAGTGTTCAAGATTTTATAAAAAAATCAATCTTGCAGTCTGATAACTATGCGACGCAGTCGCCGTTTCGTATTGTTATCGTCTTGCTACTTGCCTTGTTGATTGGAGCCTTTATCTATAAGGTTTACCAGCATTTCTTTACAGGCGTTATTTATTCACGCAGTTTTGCCATGACCTTGGTCGGTATGACCTTGCTTACGTCAATGGTAACACTGGCAATCAGTTCAAATATCGTTATCTCACTTGGTATGGTCGGTGCCCTCTCTATCGTCCGTTACCGTACCGCTGTTAAGGATCCTATGGACTTGCTCTATCTGTTCTGGGCAATTACTTCAGGGATTACGGTAGGGGCAGGTATGTATGTCCTAGCCGTTGTAACGTCCCTTGTTATCCTACTGATGCTTATTGTCTTTAGCCGCTTGCAAGAGACTGGTAAGGTGTATATCGCTGTGGTTCACTATGATGGTGAGCACACAGGTGACAAAGTTATTCAAGAACTTGGTCGCATCAAACACTTTATCAAGTCTGAAACTATGCGAAAAGACAGTGTTGAGATGGCTATTGAAGTCTTTGTGAAAAATAACGACCTTACCTTCGTTGAAAACATTAAATCTATCGAAGGTGTCAAAGACCTTACGCTGATCCAATACAACGGCGAATACCATGGCTAGTAAACGTGAGAAGAAGAGTTGGAGTAGTCGAAAGAAGAAACTTTGGCTCGTCATCTGTCTAATCATCATTACGAGTGGTCTTTATGCCATTTTTGTGTATTTGAATACCAGAAATACAGGTACCAAGTTTGAATATACGCTTTCAGACAAGAGCTTTGGTAATCCGCTCATGGGTTATGTCCCTTCAGCGGAAGAAAAAACAGTTTCTGAAGATGTTCATCTTGTCTATGTTGATATCACATGGAAAGAATTGGAACCTAAAAAGGGCCATTATAACTGGGAAACGATTGAAGAAAGTAACCAGTTCAAACGATGGAAGAAAGAAGGCAAGCAGGTCGTCTTACGTTTCTTGCTAGATTACCCTGGCAAATCAAGTCATAAGGATATTCCTGACTGGTTAGGAAATGAAATTTCTGACCTTGGGGATGCTTATAACACATCCTACGGTAAGGGATTTTCACCAAATTACCAAAATAAACTGCTTAGAAAATACTATAAAGAAGCTGTGACTGCTATGGGACAGCGTTGGGGCAATGATGATTTTATCGCCTACATCGAACTTGGTGGCTTAGGACACTGGGGCGAGTGGCATGTTCACTCAGATGCTGGCATTCGCCAATTACCACGAAAAGAAGTTCGTAAGGATTACATCGCACCGTTTCAACCAGCCTTTCCTAAAGCGAAGATTCTTATGAGAAGACCTTTTGATACAGGTTTGGAAGGTGATTTTGGAATCTACAATGATGTCTTTGGAGACAAATCAGCAACTAAAACCTGGTTAAATTGGATTCAAAATGGTGGCTCATACGATCAAACCCAAGAGCAAGCCGCCTTGAAAGCTATGCCTAAGGCTTGGGAAAAGGCTCCTATCGGTGGTGAATTGACAAGTTCGCAGTCTATGTCTAGCTTACTAGGTAATAACTTAGATGAGTTAACTGAAGAAGCTAAGGCTGCTCATTTGACCTTCTTGGGTCCAAAGGTTGCTGAAGATATCGGTGACGGACATGCTGCTTATAAGGAGCTTTTGAAGAACATGGGCTATCGCCTCTGGGTGTCAGGTTTGGCAATTTCTAAAGGAGAGAGCAAGGTTGATATTACCCTTAATTTGGAAAATTCTGGGGTTGCCCCTTTATATGGGGATTGGCCTGTGGTATTATACTTGTGTAATGCTAATGGCAAGGTTCTTCAAGCACAACAACTTGATTGTCGTTTGTCTGAATTGCTTCCAGATCAAACAACTGAACTTAAGGCAAGTTTCGCCTATTCCAAAGATCAGAACTATCAAGTGAAGCTAGGAATTCTATCTCCAATGACACAAGAGCCTTCGGTTCATTTTGCCATGAAAGGTTTTGAAGGAGAAGTCATGCCTAAATTAGCAACGATTCAAAAGGAGCAAAAAGGCACTGGCAAGTAAGAAAGGAAAAATAAATGTCTATTTTAATTACAGGAGGAGCTGGCTATATTGGTAGCCACACAACCGTTGAACTCCTTAATGCAGGTTTCGATGTGGTCTTAGTTGACGACTTTTCAAATAGTTCACCAGCAGTACTTGAACGTTTGGAAAAGATTACAGGTAAAAAATTTCCATTTTATCAAGGCTCAATTTTAGATACTGATTTTTTGGATAAGGTTTTCACAAATGAAGATATTGAGCTAGTTATTCACTTTGCGGCCTTTAAGGCAGTGGGTGAATCTGTTCAAAAACCTTTGAAATATTATAAGAACAACATCAGTGGTACCATTACTCTCCTTGAAAAAATGAAGGAATATGATGTTAAAAACATCGTCTTCAGTTCAAGTGCAACAGTTTACGGTACCAATAACCCTTCTCCAATGACCGAAGATATGCCAACGTCAGCGATTAACCCATACGGTTATACTAAGTTGATGATGGAACAAATTCTTACAGACGTAGCTGCATCAGATCCGTCATGGTCTGTCACAAATCTTCGTTATTTCAATCCTATCGGTGCTCATGAAAGTGGTTTGATTGGGGAATTGCCAAACGGTATTCCAAACAACCTTATGCCATATATTACCCAAGTAGCTATCGGTAAACTGCCTGAGCTTAACGTCTTTGGAGATGATTATCCAACTCCAGATGGTACAGGTGTGCGTGACTACATTCACGTTCTTGACTTGGCCTCAGGTCACTTGGCTGCTGTCAAATATAATTTGAGTCATAAAGGTGCTGAGATTTTCAACTTGGGTACTGGACATGGTTATAGCGTTTTGGATCTCGTTAAGACTTTCGAAGCTGAAAACAAAGTTGCTATCCCATACCGTATTCAAGGACGTCGTGCTGGTGATATTGCTACTTGCTATGCCTCTCCTGAAAAGGCCAAAGAAGTCCTTGGCTGGGAAGCTAAGAAGACCTTGAAAGAAATGGTTAGAGATTCTTGGCGTTGGCAAACGACTAACCCAAACGGTTATGAAGACTAAGTAGCATAACTCAAATTATCAGTTCCTAGAGAGTGTAAGATAAGCACTAGATTATTTTAAACTATCCCTAATCTAGTAGCTTCAAAAATAAAGAGAAGAGGAGTGGAAGCAGTCACTAAATGATTACAGATTTAGAACTGTCTCACCCTCTTTTTATGTTTTAGCTTAGCTTTCTATGGTATAATGAAATTATGACTATTATTAATCAATTCGTCACTTTGGCGAGTCACCTTGTATTTATAGGATTGAGCTACCAAATGCTGATTAGCCTCTTTGATTGGGCGAAGATTATCAAAAATCCAATTGAAAATACTGGAAAATTGAAACTCTTTTTGCTCTTTATCAGTATTGCCTTAGGCTATCTTATCAGCTCCTTTGTTCTGTCGGTTTTAGCTTTTGGACAGAATATGGCTAGCTCGATTTCTTAAATTAGTGATTTTAAAAGACTTTTGATATAATACAAAAAGATGAAAATGACCCTTGAAAGGAATCCTTATGGATAAAATTATTGTGCAGGGTGGCAACACTCGATTAAGTGGTGAGGTTGTCATTGAAGGTGCTAAAAACGCTGTCCTTCCCTTGTTGGCGGCGACTATCTTGGCCTCGGAAGGTCAAACAACCTTAACTAATGTTCCAATCTTGTCAGATGTTTACACGATGAATAATGTTGTTCGTGGTTTAGATATTGCTGTAGACTTTGACGAAGAAAACAATACCGTTGTCGTTGATGCTAGTGGAGAAATTCTCGATCAAGCACCATACGAGTATGTTAGCAAGATGCGTGCGTCAATTGTAGTTCTTGGACCTATTCTTGCTCGTAATGGTCACGCTAAGGTTTCAATGCCTGGCGGTTGTACGATTGGTAGTCGTCCAATCGACCTCCACCTCAAAGGTTTAGAAGCAATGGGTGCTAAAATTACCCAAGTTGGTGGTGACATTACTGCGACAGCAGAAAACCTTAAAGGTGCAACCATTTATATGGACTTCCCATCTGTTGGTGCCACTCAAAACCTTATGATGGCAGCAACTTTGGCTGATGGTGTTACAACCATTGAAAATGCTGCGCGTGAACCAGAAATTGTTGACTTGGCCCTCCTTCTTAACGAGATGGGAGCAGACGTCAAAGGTGCTGGAACTGAAACGCTCGTGATTAAAGGTGTTAAAGCTCTCCATGGTACTAAACATGCAGTTG
The DNA here is from genome assembly GCF_001814615.1 of Streptococcus sp. HMSC078H12. Classification (NCBI taxonomy): domain Bacteria; kingdom Bacillati; phylum Bacillota; class Bacilli; order Lactobacillales; family Streptococcaceae; genus Streptococcus; species Streptococcus sp. HMSC078H12. The sequence goes on from NZ_KV817327.1 coordinate 39,338, forward strand.
TTCAGGACCGTATTGAAGCAGGTACCTTTATGGTAGCAGCGGCTATGACTTCTGGAGATGTCCTCATCAAAGATGCTATCTGGGAACATAACCGTCCTTTGATTTCAAAATTATTGGAAATGGGTGTCGATGTTAAGGAAGAAGAAGGCGGCATTCGTGTTAAATCTGATGTTTCTCAATTGAAACCAGTAACCGTTAAAACTCTACCTCACCCAGGTTTCCCAACTGACATGCAGGCTCAATTTACAGCACTTATGGCAGTGGTAAACGGTGAATCAACCATGATTGAAACTGTTTTTGAGAATCGCTTCCAACACTTGGAAGAAATGCGTCGTATGGGACTTCATTCAGAAATCCTTCGTGATACGGCTATGATTCACGGTGGTTTGCCACTTCAAGGTGCTCAAGTTATGTCTACTGACCTTCGAGCTTCGGCAGCACTTATTCTTACAGGAATGGTAGCTGAAGGAACAACGACTGTTGGTAAATTGACACACTTGGATCGTGGTTACTATCAATTCCATGAGAAACTAGCTAAACTAGGAGCAAATATTTCACGTGTAAGTGAGGCTTAGTATGGAAACTGGTAAAGGCTATGTTTTTCGTCAATTATTACTTGTTTTAAGTGTGTGTGTGATTGGTCTTGCTTTTCTAGCTATCGGTTTGATGATAGGCTATGCTGTTTTAGGAGAGGGCAAGGATCCGATAAGCATCTTAAAACCAGAAACTTGGCAGGCAATTGTTGCTAAATTTACAGGAAAATAAAAGGGAGTGGGAAGTAATCCCGCTCCTTTAGTCATGACATTCATATAAAAGAAAGAGAACAATGGCAAAAAGAAAGACATCTTTAACAAATAAACAGAAACGTCAGCTAGTCTCGTTACTAATAGCGGTTTTGATTGCAGTTTTAGGTTACATTGGAACGAGTAATAAGCTCTCACCTAACAATCCAATCAAGCAGGTAGCTAGTCTAGTCTCGGGAAAACCCAATAACTCCGTCAAATCAAACGGCTCAACAAGTGGTCAGTCTACGCCACAAGAGCAGCTCGCTGAGACGGTGATGACTAGCTCCGTCAAGAGTCAACTAGGAAACGCCATAGAATGGAATGGTGCTGGTGCCTATATTGTTAACGGTAATAAAACCAATCTTAATGCTAAGGTATCTAGCCAACCCTATGCTAATAACCAAGTTAAAACGGTTCAAGGACAAACGGTTCCTACAGTTGCGAATGCCTTGTTAAGTAAAGCGACCAGACAGTACAAAAATCGTCAAGAAACAGGGAATGGCTCAACATCTTGGACACCAGCTGGATGGCATCAAGTTCACAATCTTTCGGGAGAGTATAGCCATGCTGTAGACCGAGGTCATTTGTTGGGCTATGCACTTGTAGGTGGTCTTAAAGGATTTGATGCCTCGACTTCAAATCCAGAAAATATTGCCGTTCAAACTGCTTGGGCTAACCAAGCTAATAGCGAAACTTCCACGGGCCAAAACTATTATGAAAGTCTGGTACGAAAAGCTCAGGATAAAAACAAACGTGTCCGTTATCGCGTTACACTCATTTATGAAGGAGATAACCTGATTCCATCAGGATCACATCTTGAAGCCAAGTCAGCAGATGGCTCGCTTGAGTTCAATGTCTTCGTTCCAAATGTCCAGCAGGGAATTACCCTAGATTATTATTCAGGCAAAGTAACGGTGAATTAACGAAACAAACGACTCCGATTGGAGTCGTTTTTAGTATCCAGAAAAACAAAAACCCACCGGCAGGTGAGTTTTTGTTTTATTCACTAGCTTGCTCCCATTGTTTAGAGAGGTAGCGAGAGTAGCTAGAAATGGCAAAGTTAACCACGAAATAAGCTAAAGCCACAATACCGTATAAGGTAAAGATTTGACTAGGTTCGTAGTACCCACCCATCAAAATCTGACTCTTACCAAACAATTCTTGTAAGGCGATAACAGAGTAAAGGAAAGAAGTATCCTTGATAACTGTTACGAATTGAGAAATGATAGATGGCAACATCTTACGAATAGCTTGTGGGAAGATGATGTAAATAAAGATTTGTTTGTTGTTAAATCCTTGAGACAAGCCAGCTTCCGTTTGGCCATGGTCGATAGAGTTAAGCCCCCCACGAATGATTTCCGCCAAGGCAGCAGAGGTAAAGACCGTGAAAGAGGTAATCCCTGCCGCAGTTGACTTGAGTTGGAA
>NZ_KV817327.1:41647-42143 GCF_001814615.1 Streptococcus sp. HMSC078H12
ATTTGTTTGTTGTTAAATCCTTGAGACAAGCCGGCTTCCGTTTGGCCATGGTCGATAGAGTTCAGTCCCCCACGAATGATTTCCGCCAAGGCAGCTGAAGTAAAGACCGTGAAAGATGTAATCCCTGCCGCAGTTGACTTGAGTTGGAAGACCAAGAAGATAATGAAAATCCAAAGCAAGTTAGGAACGTTACGGACGAACTCAACGTAGATAGAAGCAATCCAACGAAGGATAGGATTCTTTCCGTTACGCATTACCGCCAGAATAGTTCCGAACAGGGTAGATAGCACGATGATGAAGAAAGACAAGTAAAGAGTCGTCCACATCCCTTGTGCCAAGAATTTAAGGTTAGTAGCTGATAAAACTTCTGACATAGTGGACCTCCTTAGTAAGCTTTCTTATTCTCTTCTTCTTTACGACGTGCCCAAGTAGCAAGTGGGAAACACATGATAAAGTAGAGGAAGGCAGCCCCAGCAAAGGCCGGCACATAGTTAGT
>NZ_KV817328.1:0-269 GCF_001814615.1 Streptococcus sp. HMSC078H12
TTTTGCATAACCGCAAGCACGTCACCGATAGTCTCTGGGTCAAGAGCTGACGTTGGTTCGTCAAAGAGCAAGAGCTCAGGATTCATGGCAAGACCACGGGCGATAGCGATACGTTGTTTTTGCCCACCAGAAAGCATACCAGGGTATGAATCTTTCTTGTCCCACATGTTAACGTAGCGAAGGAATTTTTCAGCAGTCTTTTCAGCGTCTGCCTTACTGATTCCAAGAACCTTGATAGGTGCCAAGGTTACATTTTCAAGAACGGTTTT
>NZ_KV817329.1:0-244 GCF_001814615.1 Streptococcus sp. HMSC078H12
AACTCCGAGTCAGCGTCAGTAAGTGAATCAATTTCAGAATCACAATCAGTCTCAAACTCCGAGTCAGCATCAACAAGTGAGTCAGTAAGCGAATCACAATCAGTCTCTAATTCCGAGTCAGCGTCAGTAAGTGAATCAGTCTCAGAATCACAATCCGTGTCTAACTCAGAATCAGCCTCAGAGAGTGCATCAGTGTCTGAATCACAGTCTGTTTCAAACTCAGAATCAGCGTCAGAAAGTGCAT
>NZ_KV817330.1:0-1760 GCF_001814615.1 Streptococcus sp. HMSC078H12
ATCTCACAAAGTGAATCCGCTTCAACAAGTGCATCTTTGAGTACCGTGAAATCTGAGAGTATTTCAAGTTCCTTGAGTGAGTCCTTGAAGACCAGCGTTTCACAAAGTCAGTCAGCATCAACGAGTGCTTCTTTGAGTACTGTGAAATCGGCGAGTGTCTCGAGTTCCTTGAGTGAGTCCTTGAAGACAAGTCTCTCACAAAGTCAGTCTGCTTCAGAAAGTTTATCTTTGAGTACTGTGAAGTCGGCTAGCGTCTCAAGCTCTCTGAGTGAGTCTTTGAAGACTAGCGTTTCACAAAGTCAGTCGGCCTCAACGAGCGCGTCTTTGAGTACTGTGAAATCAGCGAGTGTTTCAAGCTCTTTGAGTGAGTCCTTGAAGACGAGCGTTTCGCAAAGTGAATCCGCTTCAACAAGTGCGTCTTTGAGTACTGTGAAGTCAGCGAGTATCTCAAGTTCCTTGAGTGAGTCCTTGAAGACTAGTGTCTCACAAAGTGAATCCGCTTCAACAAGTGTTTCTTTGAGTGCTGAGAAATCGGCGAGCATTTCAAGTTCCTTGAGTGAATCCGCTTCAACAAGTGCGTCTTTGAGTACCGTGAAATCTGAGAGCGTTTCAACCTCCTTGAGTGAATCCTTGAAGACGAGTGTCTCACAAAGTGAATCCGCCTCAACGAGTGCGTCTTTGAGTACTGAGAAATCGGCGAGTGTTTCAAGTTCCTTGAGTGAGTCCTTGAAGACAAGTGTCTCACAAAGTGAGTCCGCTTCAACGAGTGTGTCTTTGAGTACCGTTAAGTCAGCGAGTGTTTCAAGTTCCTTGAGTGAGTCCGCTTCAACAAGCTCGTCTGTGTCAGAATCACAATCCGTTTCAAACTCAGAATCAGCTTCAGAAAGTGCGTCGGTATCTGAATCACAGTCAGCTTCAACGTCAGAATCAGCGTCAGTAAGTGAATCAATCTCAGAATCACAGTCTGTATCTAATTCAGAATCAGCTTCAGAAAGTGAGTCAGTTTCTGAATCACAATCAGTCTCAAATTCCGAATCAGTCTCAGAAAGTGCATCAGTTTCAGCCTCACAATCCGTTTCAAACTCAGAATCAGCTTCAGAAAGTGCGTCAGTATCTGAATCACAATCAGTCTCAAATTCCGAATCAGTCTCAGAAAGTGCATCAGTTTCAGAATCACAGTCTGCTTCAAACTCCGAATCAGCGTCAGTAAGTGAATCAATTTCAGAATCACAATCAGTGTCAAACTCAGAGTCAGCATCAGTAAGTGAGTCAGTATCAGAATCACAGTCAGTCTCAAACTCCGAATCCGCTTCAGAGAGTGCCTCAGTTTCAGAATCACAGTCTGTTTCAACTTCCGAGTCAGCGTCAGTAAGTGAGTCAGTTTCAGAATCACAATCAGTCTCAAATTCCGAATCCGCTTCAGAAAGTGCATCTGTGTCTGAGTCGCAATCAGTTTCAAACTCCGAGTCAGCTTCAGTAAGTGAATCAGTGTCTGAATCACAGTCTGTATCTAATTCAGAATCATCTTCAGAAAGTGCGTCAGTGTCTGAGTCACAATCTGCTTCAACTTCCGAGTCGGCTTCAGAAAGTGCGTCAGTTTCAGAATCACAGTCTGTTTCAAACTCCGAATCATCTTCAGAGAGTGCATCTGTATCAGAGTCACAGTCAGTGTCTAACTCAGAATCAGCATCAGAGAGTGCGTCAGTTTCTGAATCACAATCAATGTCAAACTCCGAGTCAGCGTCAGTAAGTGAATCAAT
>NZ_KV817331.1:0-263 GCF_001814615.1 Streptococcus sp. HMSC078H12
CCCCACGCCGTTAAGCGCCAGATCCTAAATCTGGTGCGTCTGCCAATTCCGCCACACCCGCATATATGACCCGTACTGGGCTCGAACCAGTGACCCATTGATTAAAAGTCAATTGCTCTACCAACTGAGCTAACGAGTCTCAAATATTTCTACTTGACGGTCCCGACGGGAATCGAACCCGCGATCTTCGCCGTGACAGGGCGACGTGATAACCGCTACACCACGGGACCTATGGGAGTTAACGGGATCGAACCGCTGACCCT
>NZ_KV817332.1:0-253 GCF_001814615.1 Streptococcus sp. HMSC078H12
TGGAGGATTACCCAAGTCCGGCTGAAGGGAACGGTCTTGAAAACCGTCAGGCGTGTAAAAGCGTGCGTGGGTTCGAATCCCACATCCTCCTTATAATTAACGCGGGATGGAGCAGCTAGGTAGCTCGTCGGGCTCATAACCCGAAGGTCGTAGGTTCAAATCCTGCTCCCGCAATATGGCTCGGTAGCTCAGTTGGTAGAGCAATGGATTGAAGCTCCATGTGTCGGCGGTTCGATTCCGTCTCGCGCCATTT
>NZ_KV817333.1:0-2481 GCF_001814615.1 Streptococcus sp. HMSC078H12
CTCGCTACCTCTCTAAACAATGGGAGCAAGCTGGTGAATAAAACAGCGAAAAACTCACCTGTGGGTGAGTTTTTGTTTTTCTCATATTTATATCAAAAAATGATTAATTATTTAGTAAAAACCGAACGTTTTGAAAGAATATTCGGAATTTTTTGACTTTCGACTTTACTTATGCTAAAATTCAATATATGTTAGAAAAGCTAACAAGTAAATCCATCATAGGAGGCTCTTATGGCACTTATTGAATTTAAAAATGTTAATAAATATTACGGAGATTATCATGCACTTCGTGACATCAATCTAGAAATTGAAAAAGGACAAGTTGTGGTTCTCTTGGGACCTTCTGGGTCTGGGAAATCTACCCTTATCCGTACAATCAATGCCTTGGAATCCATCGATAACGGTACGCTTATCGTTAACGGACATAATGTGACGGAAGCTTCTGCCAAAGATTTGGTAGAATTGCGTAAGGAAGCGGGGATGGTATTCCAACACTTTAACCTCTACCCGCATAAAACCGTTCTTGAAAATGTAACCTTGGCACCTATCAAGGTTCTTGGAATCAGTAAGGCAGACGCTGAAAAGACTGCTGAAAAATTCCTTCGCTACGTTAACATGTGGGACAAGAAAGATTCATACCCTGGTATGCTTTCTGGTGGGCAAAAACAACGTATCGCTATCGCCCGTGGTCTTGCCATGAATCCTGAGCTCTTGCTCTTTGACGAACCAACGTCAGCTCTTGACCCAGAGACTATCGGTGACGTGCTTGCGGTTATGCAAAAACTTGCCAAAGGTGGTATGAATATGGTTGTCGTAACCCACGAAATGGGCTTTGCTCGCAGTGTGGCTGACCGTATCATTTTCATGGCTGAAGGTCAAGTTCTTGTAGACACTACGGATGTGGATGGTTTCTTTGACAATCCAACTGAACCTCGTGCGGTTCAATTCCTTTCTAAGATTATCGATCACAACTCTGATAATGTCCAAGTGGATGCCTAAGGAGGTTGCCTATGATTTTCAAAAAAATCTTACGTTACCTAACTGTTGCAAGCTTGGCAATTCTCACTATTTTTCTTATCACGAGTCACAAGACTAAGGCGGAAGACACTAGTAAGCTTCTTGATAGTAAAGCAGTCCAAAAGATTGTTAAGCGAGGGACACTCAATGTCGGTGTGAAGCAAGACGTTCCTAACTTTGGTTACTATTCTGCTAAGACTAATACCTACGAAGGTATGGAAGTTGATCTTGCTAAGAAGATTGCTGATGAGTTAAAAGTTAAAGTGAATTATATCCCAGTAACGACGCAAACTCGTGAACCACTTATGGATAACGGGACTATCGACTTGCTTATCGCTACCTATACCATCAATGATGAACGTAAGGCTTCTTATGCTATCTCAACTCCTTACTACTATGACCAAATCGGTTTCTTGGTTCTTAAAGATTCAGGTATTAACAAAATCTCAGATTTGAATGGTAAGACTATTGGAGTGTCTCAAGGGGCGTCAACTAAGGCTGCGTTGCAAGAGTACGCTTCAGCTAATAACCTTAAGTTCAACTATGTTCAACTCGGATCTTTCCCAGAATTGGCTGTTTCTCTTTACGCTCACCGTGTAGATGCTTTCTCAGTTGATAAATCTATCCTCTCTGGATATGAAAGTAAGAAAACTAAAACCTTAAAAGAAGGTTTCAAAACACAAGAATACGGTATCGCCTCGAGCAAGTCTAACCAAGAGTTGATTGATTATACTAACGATCTGATTGCTAAATGGCAAAAAGATGGTAGCCTTCAAAAACTCTACGATAAGTATCACTTGAAACCAGCTAAGGCTGAAGATAAATAGAAAGGAGTCCTAAATTTATGTATCTTTTAACTGAAACGGCTAGTCCTTTCGCTCTTGAACGTTGGGCTGCTTTCTTCGCTAACTTTGGGCAATTTGCCAAAGGTTTCTTTTACACCCTTGGCATTTCAATTGGTGCCTTGATTGTTGCCCTTCTTCTTGGGCTCATCTTTGGAGCTATGAGTTCGACTCATAACAAGATCCTTCGTGGCATTTCACGTGTTTATGTCGAAATCTTCCAGAACACACCCTTGCTTGTGCAATTCGTGGTTGTCTTCTATGGGATTTCAATCTTGACTGATGGTCATGTCATGATCCCAATTTCATTGACGGCTATCCTTTGTGTAGGGGTCTACACAGGAGCCTATATCTCTGAAATTATTCGTACAGGTATCGAGGCGGTTCCTAAAGGTCAAACCGAAGCGGCTTTGTCTCAAGGATTCACCTACGCTGATACCATGCGTATCATCATCTTGCCTCAAGCAGTCCGTACTATCTTGCCACCATTGACCAACCAAGTGGTTAACTTGATTAAGAACACTTCTACAGTTGCCATCATCTCTGGGGCGGATATCATGTTCACGGCTAAGGCTTGGGCTTATGATACGACTAACTATGTGCCGGCCTTTGCTGGGGCTGC
>NZ_KV817334.1:0-4871 GCF_001814615.1 Streptococcus sp. HMSC078H12
CAGCTTCAGTATCTGCATCAGAATCAGCAAGCTCTTCAGAATCAACTTCTGTATCTGAATCAGTATCAGCTTCTGAATCATACTCAGCATCTGCTAGCCTTTCAGAATCTACATCAACTTCAACTTCAGTTTCAGAATCACTTTCAAGCTCTGAATCAACTTCAGTTTCAGTTTCTCAATCAATGTCAGAAAGTGAAACTCCTAAAGTTGGTGAAGTAATCATCACTTACATCCGTGAGAATGATGGTAAAGAAATCCAAAAACCACGTCAAGATACACCAAACTCACCATATGACACTCCATATAACACAACTGAGGAAGGTGAAAAACCTAACACAATCAAGACTCCAGATGGTAAAACATACAAGATCGTACCAAAAGGTGACTACCCAGTAGGTAAAGTTGACGGTGACGGACACCTTGAATCATCTGACCCAATTAAAGGTAAAGTTGATAAACCTAAATCAACAATCACTTACGTTTATAAAGAAGTGAAGGGTGACGTTTACGTTCACTATAAAGACACTGACGGTAACACAATTAAAGATGATGTCACTGATGAAAAAGATCAACCAGTTGATAAAGATTACGATACAGTAATTGACAACCGTCCAAAAGAAATCCAATTCCAAGGTAAGACATATGAATTGGTACCAGCAGGTAACTACAATGTAGGTAAAGTTGACGAACAAGGTCACCTTGAGTCATCAGACGCTACAACAGGTAAGGTTATCGAAGGACGTAAAGATGTTACTTACATCTACAAACTTAAAGAAGATCCAACGAAACCTAAAGAAGGTGACGTAATCATCACTTACGTAGACGAAAAAGGTAAAGAAATCAAGAAACCTCGTCAAGACACACCAAACTCACCATATGATACTCCATATAACACAACTGAGGAAGGTGAAAAACCTAACACAATCAAGACTCCAGACGGTAAGACATACAAGATCGTACCGAAAGGTGACTACCCAGTAGGTAAAGTTGATGGCGATGGACACCTTGAATCATCTGATCCAATGAAAGGTAAAGTTGAAAAACCACGTTCAATCATCACTTACGTCTACAAAGAAGTGAAAGGTGACGTTTACGTTCACTATAAAGATACTGAAGGTAAGACAATCAAGACTTCAGTTGTTGATGAAAAAGATCAACCAGTCGATAAAGACTACGATACAGTAGTTGATAATCGTCCTAAGACTATCACAACAACTGATGGTAAAGTTTACGAATTGGTACCAGCAGGTAACTACACTGTAGGTAAAGTTGATGGACAAGGTCACCTTGAGTCATCAGACGCTACAACAGGTAAGGTTATCGAAGGACGTAAAGATGTTACTTACATCTACAAACTCAAAGAACAACCAGCACAACCTAAGGGTAATGTTTACGTTCATTATGTAGATGAAAATGGTAACACTATCAAACAATCTGTAACAGATGAATTTGGTCAACCAGTAGGTAAAGATTACGATACAGTAATCGATAACCGTCCTAAGACAATTGTTACTGCTGATGGTAAAGTTTACGAATTGGTACCACAAGGTAACTACCCAGTAGGTTCTGTAGATGGTGATGGTCACTTGACTACAACTGACCCAGTAACTGGTAAAGTAATCGAAGGCGATAAGAACGTAACTTACGTTTACAAACTTGTCGATACAACTCCAGAAAAACCAGTAACACCAACTCCAGGTAAACCTGAACAACCAACTCCAGGTAAACCAGTTGATCCAGCTCCTAAAGCTCCAGCTAAAGCTACTCCAGTTAAACCTGCACAAGAAATGGCACAATTGCCAAACACTGGTGAAGAGTCTAACGTAGCAGCTACAGCAGCTCTTGGATTGCTTGCAACTGCATCTGGATTGGCTCTTGCGGCAAAACGCAAAAAAACTGAGGAATAATATTCCTTCGACTTACCCCTAAAACTTATGAGTGACTAGTCCTAATAAAAACTAACTACTCTTAAGTAAGAATAAGCCGATTAGCTTCGTTCTAAAAAGACACATTCCGATATGGGGTGTGTCTTTTTGTTGTTCTTGAAAATGAGAGAGCCTATTTTAATTGTTAGTCTAAGTCTTATTTGGTCTTAGTATTATAGAGGAGAGGATTAGTTTAGTAAGCTGAAATCTTAGATGTAGAAGGAGTAGGGTTTGAATTTTAAGATAACTTTAAGTTTTATTTTGCAAAATGTAAGATGGGTGAAAATGCCATGAAACAAGCATTTTCAGTATTTATACAGCATAAAGCGTTTGCAATCTTTTTTGAGGGAAATAATAGTTTATATTAGAACTTACAAGAATTTTATGATAAAATTTATCGGTGAGTTTTAATACATAAAACAAGAATGGAGTAGATATGTTTTTTAGAAGGAACGAAGGGGAGTACCGTGAAACAGATCGCGTGACTCGTTTTAAATTGATTAAATCAGGTAAGCAATGGCTTCGTGCTGCGACATCCAACTTTGGACTTTTCAAGGTTGTTAAAGGTGGGGCGGATGCGCCATCAGTTTCAGCGCAAAGTGTTGAAGAAAAAACACCGCTTCTCTCTGGGCAAGCTCTTCTTAAAGGGATTGCAGCAGCGGGAGCGGTGGCTGGAGGCGCAGTGGCAACTTATACAGCCCAAGCGGAAGAAACGACAACTCCAGCTTTGGAAAGCCAAGTAACTGCTAATCAAGATGTGGCAGTCAACTCTGAGTCAGTTGTATTGAGTGTGGCGCCAGCTTCAGAAGCTTCGACAGTAGCATCAACAAGCCAAGAGTCTACAAGCTCTTCAGTAGATGCTCAAGCAAGCACGGAAGCATCAGTTTCAGTATCACAATCTGTTTCTCAATCAATTTCTGCTGAATTGTCACAAGCCATTTCAGAGTCTGCATCACTCAGCAAGGAGTATTCAACTTCTGATAGCCAGTCAGAAACTGAAAGCACAAGTGGTTCAAACTCAGACTCAGCTTCTGATTCAGCAACTTCAACAAGCTCAGTTGCTTCAGAAACTGCAAGCCAAGAGGATGAAAAAACTGTCTTGGATCAAAACGTTTCAGAAGCAGAATTGCTCGTTAATATCGCTAAAAACTACCAAGCAAAATTAACAGACACAGCGGCTAAGGCTGAAATCCAAACTGCTATTACAACAGTTCAAGAAGAAGTCACTAAGTCAACAACATTGATTGCGGCATCAGCAACAAACGCAGCTTACGCAGAACAGCGTGAGCGTCTTGGTAATGCCGTTGATAACATGATGACCAAGCTGACAAATGCTGGTTTTAATGGAAACTCTACAGTGAATGGCACTCCAGCTATCACTTCAAACCTTAACCTAGCGACTGGTGAGACTAAGGTTTATACAGGAACTGGAACAGATACAAACTATAATGTTCCAATTTACTATACATTGAAAGTGACAAATGACGGGTCAAATCTGAATTTTGTCTACACTGTTACCTATGTTAATCCTGCAACATCAACCCTTGGAAATATTTCAAGAATGTCTCCTGGATATTCTATCTATAATACTGGGACATCAACACAAACGATGTTTACTTTAGGTAAGGGACTTACTCCTCCGACAAGTGTAACGTCTTATATTACAGATAAAAATGGTAACCAAGTTGCAAATCCTAGGGCTAATACAACACCAGTAACATCAGATAGTAGTGGTTACAGTTGGGGGCAAGGTTTCCAAATGAATGCTTATCAGGCTAAACAAAGCTATGGTCTGACAACAACTTGGACTGCTAAAATCACTGGTGATGATACATCCTTCACATTCTCGCCTTATGCAGGTAAGACAGATACGATTGCCGTTAACTTCTTTAATGGTAGTCAGGTTATCGAGTCTGAATCTGAAGCTGATACAACGAGTGCATCTCTAAGTGCTTCTCAGAGCCTCGTAGAAAGTGCTTCAACAGTAGAGTCTCAATCTGTATCAACAAGTAAGGTAGAATCTGCATCAGTTTCAGCATCTGAGTCAGAGGTTGTTTCATCTTCTCTTTCTCAATCAGAGGAAGCATCAGCATCTCTTTCAGAGAGTATTTCAGAAAGTCTTCTTGAAAGTGCCTCAACAAGTGCTTCAGTGAGCACATCACAGTTGGAGTCAAATTCAGTCTCCGCTTCAGAGAGTGCCTCAGTAAGCACATCACAGTTGGAATCAAATTCGGTCTCAGCTTCAGAGAGTGCCTCAGTAAGCACGTCACAGTTGGAGTCAAATTCAACTTCAGCCTCAGAGAGTGCGTCAACATCAGCGTCGCAATCAATTTCAAATTATGAGTCCGCTTCAGAGAGTGAGTCAGTATCAGAATCACAGTCTGTCTCAAACTCAGAGTCCGCTTCAGAGAGTGAGTCAATTTCAGCATCACAGTCTGAATCGAACTCAGTTTCAGCCTCAGAGAGTGCGTCAATTTCAGCATCACAATCAGAATCAAACTCAGTTTCAGCTTCAGAGAGTGCGTCAACGTCAACATCACAATCAGAATCAAACTCAGTTTCGACTTCAGAAAGTGAATCAACGTCAGCGTCACAGTCTGAATCAAACTCAGTTTCAACTTCAGAGAGTGAATCAACGTCAACATCACAGTCTGAATCAAACTCAGAGTCAGCGTCAGTAAGTGAGTCGACATCAGCGTCACAATCCGAGTCAAACTCAGTTTCGACTTCAGAGAGTGAATCAACGTCAACATCACAGTCTGAATCAAACTCAGAGTCAGCGTCAGTAAGTGAGTCGACATCAGCGTCACAATCCGAGTCAAACTCAGTTTCAACTTCAGAAAGTGAATCGACATCAACGTCACAATCAGAATCGAATTCAGTTTCAACTTCAGAGAGTGAATCAACATCGACATCACAATCCGAGTCAAACTCAGTTTCGACTTC
>NZ_KV817335.1:0-283 GCF_001814615.1 Streptococcus sp. HMSC078H12
GCTTCATCGTAGTCATCTGAGATTCCTACTGATTGAATGTTGTCCTTGTTAGCTGCGTCGAATTTAGTTGTATCCAACCAAACTTGGTAAACCAACTTGTCGCCACGTTTAACAGTCTTGGTATTCAAGTTTTCTTTTTCGTTGTTTGACGCATCGTCAGCGTATGGGTTCGCATTGGTATCTGCGTACTTGTCTGCCAATTCTTTATCATCATCAACGAGCTTGTCACCAGTGATATCGAATTTCTCTTCAGAAACAACGTATTTCTCTGGTTGGAACTTAG
>NZ_KV817336.1:0-603 GCF_001814615.1 Streptococcus sp. HMSC078H12
TACACCGCCAGGTACATCAGCTTTAACTGTTGCTGGAATATCAAACTTGTAGTAACGTCCAAATTCGAATTTAGTTGTGTCAATGATTTGAGTATTTTCTGCGTCGCCAAGTGACTTAGTGAAGCCATCTTTAAGTGTTGCAGTCATCACACCATTTTCAACTTTAATGTCAAATTTATCTGTGACATCAGCTCCAGTTACTGAATCGTAAGCTTTGATTGCTGAACCATCTACATCAACCTTAGTTTCATCGAAGTCATCAGTGATTCCTACAGTTTGAACGTTGTCTTTGTTAGCTGCGTCGAATTTAGTTGTATCCAACCATACTTGATAGTAGATCTTTTCGCCGCGTTTAACAGACTTAGTATTGATGTTTTCTGCTTCGTTGTTATCAGCTTTATCAACGTATGGGTTAGCATTGGTATCATTGTACTTGTCTGCCAACTCTGAATCATCATCAAGAAGCTTGTTATCAGTGATAGAGAATTTCGCTGTATTCAATACGTATTTCTCTGGTTGGAACTTAGGCTCTTCTGGAGGTGTAACACGGTTGTTAAATTCTTTGTCCGCAATGTCGCCTACAGTCGCGATAAGAACTTTAGC
>NZ_KV817337.1:0-1323 GCF_001814615.1 Streptococcus sp. HMSC078H12
GCACTCGCTGATTCTGATGCAGAGACTGAAGCTGATGCGCTTGCTGATTCTGACGCAGAGGCTGACTCAGATGCACTTGCTGATTCTGATGCAGATACTGAAGCTGACGCAGAGGCTGAAGCTGACTCAGATGCAGATACCGAAGCGGATGCACTCGCTGATTCCGATGCAGATGTGCTTGCTGAGACTGACGCAGAAACTGAGTTTGAAACAGACTGTGATTCTGAGACAGAGGCACTTGTTGATGCAGACTCGGAATTTGAAACTGATTGTGACTCACTGATTGAAGCACTTACAGATGTACTTTCAGAATTAGATACTGATTGTGAGCCTGAAACAGATGCACTCAATGACGCCGACTCACTCAATGATGCTGAGTTAGATGTTGAAATTGATTCACTAGCTGAAATGAAGCTTGAAGCCGAGTTCGAAATAGACTCAACAGTTGAAATGATTGCAGAAATTGAAGCACTGAAAGCTTGAGACTGACTTTCAAATACAGAAGCGCTCAAAGAACTTGATATACTCAATGATTCTGATTCAGAAGCCGAAACTGACGCACTTGTACTTTGCGATTCACTCAATGATGCAGACTCACTAGCTGAAATTGAAGCACTTACTGACGCTGATTCCGAGTTTGAAGCAGACTGTGATTCTGAGATTGAAGCACTTACTGATGCTGATTCTGAGTTTGAAACAGACTGTGATTCTGATACTGAGGCACTCTCTGACGCTGATTCTGAGTTAGACACTGATTGTGATTCTGATACAGAAACACTTGTTGATGCTGATTCTGAAGTTGAAACAGACTGTGATTCTGATACTGAGGCACTCTCTGACGCTGATTCTGAATTAGACACTGATTGTGATTCACTTACTGATACACTCTCTGATGCTGACTCGGAGTTTGAAGCAGATTGTGATTCTGAAATTGATTCACTTACTGACGCTGACTCGGAGTTAGACACTGATTGTGATTCAGAAACTGATGCACTTTCTGAAGCGGATTCAGAATTTGAGACAGACTGTGATTCTGAAACTGACGCACTCTCTGACGCTGACTCCGAATTAGACACTGACTGTGATTCTGATACTGATGCACTTACTGACGCTGACTCGGAGTTAGACACTGATTGTGATTCAGAAACTGATGCACTTTCTGACGCTGATTCTGAGTTTGAAGCAGACTGCGACTCAGAAACTGATGCACTCTCTGAGGCTGACTCGGAATTAGACACTGATTGTGATTCGCTTACTGATTCACTTTCTGACGCTGATTCTGAATTAGATACAGACTGCGACTCAGAAACTGATGCACTCTCT
>NZ_KV817338.1:0-30409 GCF_001814615.1 Streptococcus sp. HMSC078H12
CAAACCACCCGTTAGACGGGTGGTTATGATTAGTCTTTTTTAGCTGCTTTGCCTTCAAGTTTGTGTCCCAAGTCAATGAGGTATTGCTTGAGGTCATCTTTAACTTGAGGATGTTTAAGTGCGTAATCGATAGACGTTTTCATGAATCCGAATTTGTCACCGACATCATAACGGTCTCCAGTAAATTCGCGAGCAAAGACGCGTTGTGTCTTGTTAAGTGTATCGATAGCATCAGTCAATTGGACTTCATTTCCAGCACCTGGTTCTTGAGTTTCCAAAATACCGAAAATTTCAGGTGTTAGAAGGTAACGTCCGATGATAGCAAGATCACTTGGTGCATCCTCTGGATTTGGTTTTTCAACGAAAGTTTCAACGCTATAACGTCCATTTTCGCCTTTGCCTTGAGGGGCGATGACACCATAAGAAGAAACTTCTTCGTGGGGTACAGGCATAACTGCAATGGTTGATGCGTGTGTTTCCTCATAATCGTTAATGAGTTGCTTAGTCAAAGGTACTGCTTTGTCATTAGTGATATCCATGAGGTCGTCACCAAGCATGACAACGAATGGTTCATTTCCGACAAATGCTTTGGCTTGAAGAACAGCATCTCCGAGACCACGTGGATGGCTTTGACGAATAAAGTGGAGGTTGATAGCAGTGGTGTCATTAACCAATTTCAACAGGTCTGTCTTACCTTTTTGTTCCAAGTTGTATTCTAACTCAAAGTTTGAATCAAAGTGGTCTTCGATAGAACGTTTTGACTTACCAGTAACCACCAAGATGTCTTCGATACCTGATTTGAGGGCTTCTTCAACGATAAATTGGATGGTTGGTTTGTCAACGATAGGCAACATTTCTTTGGCCAAGGCCTTAGTAGCTGGTAAAAAGCGTGTTCCGAGTCCTGCAGCGGGGATGATAGCTTTTCTAACTTTTTGATTCTTCATGAGAACTCCTTAGATTTTTTATTTTTTATCCCATTCATTTTCAGAGCGCAGTTCATTGGACATCATATTGAGAATAGATTCCTTGATATCTGCCCCCTCATAGATAGATTTGTAGATTGCTGTTGTAATTGGCATGTAAACGCCGAGCTCTTGGGCGATTTCGTAGGCAACCTTAGTGGTTGAAATACCTTCGATAACCATACCCATGTTACGTTCAATATCTTCTAGTTTTTCACCACGACCGAGCGCATCCCCAGCACGCCAGTTGCGAGAATGAACAGAAGTTCCTGTAACGATAAGGTCTCCGACCCCAGATAGACCGCTGTAAGTCAAAGGGTCAGCCCCAAGTTTCACACCAAGACGAGTGATTTCTGCAAGTCCACGAGTAATAACGGCTGCCTTGGCATTATCCCCATAGCCCATACCATGGAGAGCACCGGCACCGACTGCGATAATGTTTTTAAGGGCACCAGCTGTTTCAACGCCGATAACATCTGAATTGGTGTAGAGACGGAAGTAGTTATTACTGAAAATACCTTGGACATAGCGTGCTGCCTCAAGATCCTTGGAAGCAGCTGTAATCAAAGTGATATCGCGAACGATAGTTTCTTCAGCGTGGCTTGGACCAGATACTACTACAATCTCACTACGAAGTTCTTCTGGAATCTCTTCTTCGAGGATTGTTGATAGACGTTCATGTGTTTCAGGCTCCAAACCTTTCGAAGCATGCATGACAACGACTTTGTGGTCCAAAAGTTCAGCAACTTGTTTAGCAACTAAGCGAGTAACCTTGGTTGGGACGACAAAGAGCACGGCGTCAACACTATCTAGGGCTTCAGATAGCTCTTTATAGGCTTTAATGTTTTCATCCAAAACCACATCTTTGAAGTAGCGGGTGTTGGTGTGTTTTTCGTTGATTTCATCAATTTGTTCAGGGATATTTCCCCAAATACGGACCTCGTGTCCGTTGTCATTGAGCACCTGAGCAAGGGCAGTTCCCCAAGAACCAGGGCCCAAGACAGCGATTTTTTGTTTTTTCATCATTAGGTCTCCCTTTAGGTCCTTTCTAACAAAGCAGAAAAAGACTATATTCTTTCTCATTATAACATAAGAAAAGCGTGTTTGTCTTGTACTCTCTGTTGGGAGAGCTCTTTGCTATTTATTTTTAAGCCAATTTTGGGCAATGTAGCCTCCAATGAGAGCGGTCATGAGCGTTCCACCAATCAAGATTAAGGCATGGCTGGCTGTGAAGGGTACCATAACTTGGTCTACATAATCCTGTGTTTTTCCTTTAGATAGGAGCTGTGCAACATAGGCTTTAGGTGCAAGCCACATGGTGATAATGGGTGCTAAGTTTCCTAGAGAAAAAATCATATAAGAGATTAGATTAAGCTTATCATTCTCATAGTTTCCTTGCTTGGCTAGCAAATCAGCGACGAGACCAGCTATAAGGCTGGGAAGGAATGCTAGAACAAAGTGACCTGAGGCAAAGAAGAAGAGGGACATAAAGATACCTAGACTGGTAATAGCTCCAAATTGCTTGGTCTTTCGGATAAGGCCCAAATAAACCCAGCCTGCAAAGAGAGCTGCTAGAGCAGGCGTATGATACATATTTTTTACTTTGAAAAAGATTAAATCAATGGCAACGGCAAGGGCAAGGCAAATAAAATACAGTAGAATAGCTAGACTGGTTTGTTTGATGAATGTCTTTTGACGCATGTGTTCTCCTAATCAATATGAGGTGTTTTGGTTTTATTGAGCCAAGAATATGCCAAACCAATGAAAATACCTCCGCCAATCCAGTTACCGAAGAAAACGACTACCCATTGACGTAGAATATTTGCCAAGGTGAAATTATCCACAGCATCACGCACACCGTTGAAACCGAGCAACATGAAAGAGGCAAAGTTAGCAATCAAGTGTTCATTAATCAAGAAGACAAACATAAAGATTGCTGATAGGGCAATGAAAATTTTAGCAGATTCTTCTTTGAGGAGCATGTAGCCCAAGATGGCAATGTTAACGAACATATTAGCTGTAATACCTTCTGTAAAGTTCATCCAATCTGTTTTTCCAAGCTTAGTTGAAACGGCAGTAACTAAGAAACTCTTATCAGTCAAATGTTGGAAAGAGAAGGATTGGTTGAAGAACCAGGCCAAGATAAGGGCACCGACAAAATTAAAGAAGGTACAGTAGAGGAGGATGGTACACATCTTGCTCCATTTGATTTTACCATAATAGGCTCCACTGGTCAGGAACATCATATTTGAAGTAGCCAACTCTCCATTGAAAATGAGAACGAAGACCAGTCCGATGGCAAAGATAAAAGCAAAGACAAAACGAGAAAGGGCTGGAATACCTGTAGCGATAACATCGGCACCAATAATTCCTACAGCAGTTGACATGGTAAGATAAGCTCCTGCAAGCATAGAACGTAAGGCATAGCGCCCCAGACTTTCGTCAAAGAGAGCTTCTTTTTTAGCGCAAGCAGCGAAAACTTTTTCTTGAAATTGAGACATAGGTTTACCTCTAAAATATGTGGCATGGAGCATGGGCAAATGCGCAAGCTCGAGTGAAAATGAATCTAAGATAACCATAAAAAAAGTCAGGACATTTTGTCCCAACTTTTCCAAGTCTTAATGTGAGGATGCTCCAGAAGTTGCATCTGCGGCTGGAGCTGCATCGCCACCGTGACCACCAGCATCTGATGCTCCAGAAGTTGCATCGCTACTGCCATGGCTGGCTGCAGCTGGTGCAAATGGACCACTTCCTCCGACAAGGCGTTGACCAGTTGTTTCGAGATACCAGTCGAGCCATGGTTTAAAGTTAAAGACGATTTCATTGATTCCTGCGTAAGAACCGTCATCATAGTACATAGCTTGATAATTATGCGTGTTGATAACACCCTCAGGTGAACCTGGAACAATCGTACGCACATATTCTTGGTTACCGTTACGGAGTGTACCAATTACCCATTCCACATTTTTCATACGAGCTGGTGGAAGTGAGCCGTGAACAGTCGACATACGGCTACCTGATTGAGGTGGTACACGTTTAGCGAACATAGTGTCAGGATCTTGATGGGCGTTATTGTAGTATAGGAACTGGTTATTATCATCAGCATAGGTCAATTCAAACGGCATAGCCTTGAGGAACATGTCAATTTGATTAACCGTCAAAATACCGTGATCCAATTTCACGTAGGTATCACCTGATACCGCACCAGTGATTTCAGCTACTTTTTCTACCCATTCAGGATCATCAGGGTCAACCTCAGTAACAGTTGTAGCGATTGGGTTGTTACAATCCAAGTCTTCAGGTTCAATTGGTTTTGGTTTTTTCAATTTAGAAACCACTCCTACATATTGGATGAAATTGTCTAAGCATTGTTCAAGGAAGTTAATAGTACCTTCGTTAGTAATGTTCCCCTCAAGGTCAAAGGCTTCTTTAGCCTTTCCAAGCAAGAATTCATTACCTGGAAGTGTATAAGCATTAACACCAGGCGCCTCAAGGATTTTACGCAAATGCACTTGGGCACGTGAAGTTCCTTGGTCGTAGTAAGAAGCACCAACAATCATTACAGGCTTGTTTTCAAATGGGTGCACTTCGAATGAGAGCCACTCTAAAACTGACTTAAGTGCTGCAGAGATAGTGTGGTTATGTTCAGGTGTTGCAATGATAACACCGTCAGCGCGTGTAATTTTGTTATTAAGTAAGCGAAGTTGGAAGCTTTCGTCCCATTTTTCATCTTGGTTAAACATAGGAACTTCATCAATTTCCAAAACTTCAAGTTCAAATTTTATTTTAAAATGTCTTCTGATAAATTCGAGCAGTTTACGGTTATATGATTGGTCATAATTTGCTCCAACGAGTCCAACAAATTTCATAGTTTCTATTCTCCTGTCCTATAGGCTTTCCCAGTCGAAGTCTTCAGCTTCTTTATGTAGCAACTCTGTAGCATGTGAGAGTTTACCAGTAATTTTGACGTAGAGACGGAAGTCATCGAAAATAGCATCTAGTTTTTTGATGACATCAAGGTCGACTAAATCACCATTGCTATCAAAAGCTTGTAGAGAATGTGAGAGTAAGAATTCGTCTGGAAGCACATTAGCTTTGATTTCTGGAGCATTCAAGATTTGACGAAGTTGTAACTGTGCACGAGAAGCCCCGAGTGTTCCGTAAGATGCCCCTGTAATCATAACTGGCTTATTCAAAAGAGGGAAAACACCGTATGATACCCAAGCTAAAGCGTTCATGAGAACGGCAGGAATTGAGTGGTCATATTCAGGTGTTCCAATAATAACACCATCAGCCTCATCGATTTTTTTAACGATTTCAAGGACACTTTCTGGCAATTGCTTGTTAGCGGGTTTGTTAAAGATAGGAAGGTCTTTGATTTCAACAAGTTCGATGTCTGCCTTATCTGCAAAATGTTTCTGAATATATTGCAATAATTGTCTATTAGTTGAACGTTTTGAATTCGTACCAACAAGTCCGATGAATTTCATGACAATTCTCCTTAAAAGTATTATATCTAGTACTATGTTAGCGTTTTCCTAGTTAAAAGTCAATCTTCGTTTAATGAGAAAGTGATTAGACTATTACCTTTGTCATCTTATTTCGAATAGATTATAATAGGATAGATTTAAAAAGTCTGAAGCTAGCGCGGCTAGTTTATACAAATACTAGTCAATAGATGTATCGAAAGGAAAAAATAATGACAAAAATTCGTGGATTTGAACTTGTATCAACGTATAACAATCAGGAATTGCTTCCAAAACGTGAGACAGCTCATGCTGCAGGTTATGACTTAAAGGTAGCAGAGAACACTGTCATTGCTCCTGGGGAAATTGTTCTCGTCCCAACAGGTGTTAAGGCTTACATGCAACCTGGTGAGGTCCTCTATCTCTATGACCGTTCGTCAAACCCTCGCAAAAAAGGCCTGGTCTTGATCAACTCAGTTGGCGTTATTGACGGCGATTACTATGGAAATCCAGGAAATGAAGGTCATATCTTCGCCCAGATGAAAAATATTACTGATCAGCCCGTGACTCTTGAAGTTGGCGAACGCATCGTTCAAGGTGTCTTTATGCCCTTCTTGATTGTAGATGGAGACGAAGCTGATGGTGTTCGTACAGGTGGATTTGGATCGACAGGGAAATAGAGGAAGCAAAGTGGCAGACTATTTGTTAGTAATCGATATGCAGTCAGATTATGTTGCTGTAGGAAAAGCATATCATGAAGAACTGATTGCAGCTGTAAATGACAAAATTGCTAGCTATCCCAGCGACCGGGTTATCTATATTCTCAATCGTTTTTTCTGGGAGAGAAAAGATAGAAAGAAGAAATTTGCGACCGGCTTGCTGCTTGTATCTTCTCGTATCTTTGAGAAGCGTCGGGCTTCTTGCTTTACTAATCCAGATTTAAAAGATTTTTTAGAGGGAAATGGTACTAAAAGCATAGAGTTTATAGGGGTAGATGGCAATGGCTGTGTTAAGGCTTCCGTTTTGGCGGCTATCAAGGAGAACTATCAGGTTTCCGTAGATTTGTCCGCTGTCGGAGTTGCCAACCAGAAGAAATTTCAAAAAACATTGCATAAGTGGCACTCTGCTGGAGTAAACGTAGAAGGAGAATTATCATAGCTAAGAAAAAATCAACTTTTGTTTGTCGAGAATGTGGCTACAATTCACCCAAATATCTAGGGCGTTGCCCCAACTGTTCTTCTTGGTCCTCTTTTGAGGAAGAAGTTGAGGTGCAGGAGGTGAAAAATGCTCGTGTCAGTTTGACGGGTGAAAAGTCCAAACCTACTAAATTAAAAGAAGTCTCTTCAATTAATTATGCCCGCATAAAGACTGACATGGACGAGTTTAACCGTGTTTTAGGTGGCGGTGTGGTTCCGGGTAGTCTGGTTCTTATTGGAGGAGATCCAGGGATAGGGAAATCGACTCTTCTCTTACAAGTGTCAACACAGCTAGCTAACAAGGGAACTGTCCTCTATGTATCTGGTGAAGAATCTGCCGAGCAAATCAAGTTGCGGAGTGAACGTTTAGGCGATATTGATAACGAATTTTATCTTTATGCTGAGACTAATATGCAAGCCGTTCGCAGCCAAGTGGAGGCTATAAAACCCGATTTCCTCATTATCGACTCTATTCAGACCATCATGAGTCCAGAGATTTCAGGCGTTCAAGGCTCTGTATCTCAGGTTCGTGAAGTTACTGCTGAACTCATGCAGATTGCCAAAACCAATAACATTGCTACATTTATTGTTGGGCATGTGACCAAGGAGGGACAGTTGGCTGGACCACGTATGTTGGAACACATGGTGGATACTGTGCTCTATTTTGAGGGTGAACGTCATCACACCTTCCGTATTTTACGAGCAGTCAAAAACCGTTTTGGTTCAACTAATGAGATTGGGATTTTTGAGATGCAGTCTGGTGGTTTGGTAGAAGTGCTAAATCCTAGCCAGGTTTTCTTAGAGGAACGCCTAGACGGAGCCACAGGTTCTGCCATTGTTGTAACAATGGAAGGTAGCAGACCTATCTTAGCTGAAGTTCAAGCCTTGGTGACCCCAACCGTCTTTGGTAATGCCAAGCGGACAACAACAGGACTGGATTTTAACCGCGTCAGCCTTATCATGGCTGTTTTAGAGAAACGTTGTGGCCTTCTTCTCCAAAATCAAGATGCTTATTTAAAATCAGCAGGTGGTGTCAAATTGGACGAGCCGGCTATTGACCTTGCTGTTGCCGTTGCCATTGCTTCTAGTTACAAGGAGCTTCCAACCAATCCACAAGAAGCTTTTATAGGAGAAATTGGCTTGACTGGAGAGATTCGCCGAGTGACTCGCATTGAACAGCGTATTAATGAAGCTGCTAAACTAGGCTTTACTAAGATTTATGCTCCGAAGAATTCTCTTCATGGTATGAAAATTCCAGAAGGTATCCAGGTCGTTGGCGTTACGACAGTGGGAGAAGTACTCAAAAAAGTCTTTTCTTAAAAAAATCAATTTGAAAACGTTTGCAAAATTATACCTCCAATGCTATACTTTTCATAAGGATAGGGAGGTATTTATTATGCAATTTTTCACAGACAGCAACATGCAATTCCCTTTAGTAGAGTTATCTCTTAATCAAGGTGAAACAGTCTTTATCCAGCGTGGCAGTATGGTATATCACACACCTAATGTGACACTGAGTACCAAATTAAATGCTAGTGGATCAGGACTAGGTCGCTTTGTAAAGGCTGTTGGGCGTTCAATGGTTTCGGGTGAAAGTAGCTTTATTACTCAGGTTGTCTCACAGTCCAATAACGGTTATATAGCCTTGGCCCCTGATTCTCCAGGTCAAGTGATTCCACTTTATTTAGGTGAAAAACAGTACCGACTAAATGACGGTGCCTTTCTAGCACTTGATGGCACAGCTTACTATACAATGGAGCTCCAGTCAGTTGGTAAGGCTATTTTTGGTGGTCAGGGTGGTTTCTTTGTGATGACAACCCAAGGTCAAGGAACACTCTTGGCGAATGCCTACGGTTCTATTAAAAAAATTGAGCTAAACAACCAAGAAGTGACTATTGATAATGCTCATGTCGTTGCCTGGAGTCAGACACTTGATTACAATATTCACTTGGAAAATGGTTTCTGGCAGTCTATTGGGACAGGAGAGGGTGTTGTGAATACCTTTAGAGGAACAGGTGAAATTTATGTTCAAAGTCTCAATCTTCAAACCTTTGCAGGCTTACTTAATAGATACTTACCAAAACGTTCATAATATAAATTGAAGGAGGGTGGATGCTTGTTAGCATCTATTCTCCTTTTTTATGTTGCGAACTCAATAGCTGACAAGTTAATAAAAAGATGATAAGATAGTGTGTAAATAATTTGATAGTCAAATTATTTTCTTCATTAGAAAGTGAGTTATTATGTCTTATTTTGAAAACTTTCTCAATGCCAACAAAGCCTATGTTGACCTCCACGGGACAGCCCATCTTCCCTTGAGACCAAAGACTAAGGTGGCTATTGTGACTTGTATGGATTCACGCCTTCACGTTGCCCAGGCCTTGGGGTTGGCCCTAGGTGACGCTCATATTTTGCGTAATGCGGGTGGTCGTGTAACGGAAGATATGATTCGTTCTTTGGTCATTTCTCAACAACAGATGGGGACACGAGAAATCGTAGTTCTTCACCATACAGATTGTGGTGCTCAGACCTTTAAGAACGATGAGTTTACCGCCTATCTCAATAAGGAACTTGGTGTTGATGTGTCTGATCAAGATTTTCTTCCATTCACAGATGTAGAAGAGAGTGTTCGTGAAGATATGGCTATTCTTCGTCAGTCACCGCTTATCCCTGAGGATGTTATCATCTCCGGTGCGGTTTATGATGTAGATACTGGTCGAATGACTCAAGTTCATCCCTAATACCGAAAAGTTAAGCAGGCATGATTGCCTGCTTTTTTCATGGTTTGATATAAAAAACTCAGCACACAATAAATCTGCTGAGTTAATCTAGTTTTTAAGAAATGATAAAAATGAGAATCACGGTCCCCAAATAGAAAAGACTAGTGATAAAAAAGCTTATACGCCAGAACAACTTAAGAAAACGTTTAAACTTGAAAGATTGTGTTTTTCTTAGCATCTGAATCGTGATAATTATAGCCGCCAAGGATAATAAGATGGTGATGTATGGCAAAAAGCTATGGGTAAAGAAACGGGCTGACACAGCAACCACCTCAATAAAATAAAGTGGGAAGGTAAGGTCAGCAAAATTAAGCCCGAGGTATTTTAAACTGAAGAAGCGGTGGATAATAAAAGCAAAGATAGGTGTTAAAATCAAAAATGCTATAGCAAAGAATTTATATAGAATCATAAGTCTATTTTACCTCGAAAAGGCCTATATGTAAATTTTTTCCTAAACTTAATAAGAAATTCTTGCATCTAAAAAGAATTTCTGTATAATAGATAAGGTATGTAAAAACATACTTGTGGGAGGTAACAAAACTTACTTACCGCCAAAACCACAATAGGAGGAAATTACAAAATGGCTAAAAAAGTCGAAAACATCGTAAAACTTCAGATTCCTGCTGGTAAAGCGACTCCAGCTCCACCAGTTGGACCAGCTCTTGGTCAAGCCGGAATCAACATCATGGGATTCACTAAAGAGTTTAACGCTCGTACAGCTGACCAAGCTGGTATGATCATCCCAGTTGTTATCTCTGTGTATGAAGATAAATCATTTGATTTCATCACTAAAACACCACCAGCTGCTGTTCTTTTGAAAAAAGCTGCAGGTGTTGAAAAAGGTTCAGGTACTCCAAACTCAGTTAAAGTTGCTTCAGTAACTCGTGCACAAGTACAAGAAATTGCTGAAACAAAAATGCCTGACTTGAACGCTGCAAACATCGAATCAGCTATGCGTATGATCGAAGGTACTGCACGTTCAATGGGATTCACTGTTACTGACTAATTCAGTTAACAAGAAAACCACAGACGTCGTCTCACTTCGCTGAGTGACGTGGAAGATGAAAGTCGTTATGACCACATTACACAAGGAGAAATAATTAACATGGCTAAAAAAAGCAAACAAATGCGTGCTGCTCTTGAGAAAATCGACAGCACAAAAGCTTACAGCGTAGAAGAAGCTGTAGTTCTTGCACAAGAAACTAACTTCGCAAAATTCGATGCTACTGTTGAAGTATCATACAACCTTAACATCGACGTTAAGAAAGCTGACCAACAAATCCGTGGAGCAATGGTATTGCCAAACGGTACTGGTAAAACTCAACGCGTTCTTGTATTTGCTCGTGGTGCTAAAGCTGAAGAAGCTAAAGCAGCAGGTGCTGACTTCGTTGGTGAAGACGAACTCGTTGCTAAAATCAACGGTGGATGGCTTGACTTTGACGTTGTTGTTGCAACACCAGATATGATGGCAATCGTTGGTCGTCTTGGACGTGTCCTTGGACCACGTAACTTGATGCCAAACCCTAAAACTGGTACAGTAACTATGGACGTTGCTAAAGCAGTTGAAGAGTCTAAAGGTGGTAAAATCACTTACCGTGCTGATAAAGCAGGTAACGTACAAGCTATCATCGGTAAAGTTTCATTCGAAACTGAAAAATTGGTTGAAAACTTCAAAGCATTTAACGATGCAATCCAAAAAGCTAAACCAGCTACAGCGAAAGGTACTTACATCACAAACCTTTCAATCACTACTACACAAGGTGCTGGTATCAAAGTTGATCCTAACTCATTGTAAGAGTAGTAAAGGACCTATCTTCGGATAGGTTTTTTTCTTGCTCTAGACACGAAATTTGAGTAGAAAATAAAAAATATTCAGAAAGTAGTGTTGCTTTTTCGAATTTATGGTATAATTTAAGCGTATACACATAATTATTGATTTTTGAACTTTTTACGTTGCGAATTTAAGGAGGCAATGAATGAAAAAGAGTAAGGTATTTTTACTAGCAACCGTAGGCCTGTTATCTGTAGGTGTTTTAACGGCTTGCTCGTCATCAAGTAAGACGTCTGGTAAGACTTATAATTATGTTTACGGTGGCGATCCTGCAACCCTAGACTATGTTTCTACAAATAAGAAAAACATGACGACAGCCGTTAGTAACGGTGTTGATGGCTTGTTTGAAAATGACCAATACGGGAATCTAAAACCTTCTGTCGCTGAAAACTGGTCTGTTTCTCAAGATGGTTTGACCTATACTTACAAGATTCGTAAGGGACTTAAATGGTACACTTCAGATGGCGAAGAATATGCCAATGTAACAGCTAAGGACTTTGTAACAGGTCTTAAGCATGCTGCGGATACTAATTCTGAAGCGATTTATTTGCTACAAAACTCAGTTAAGGGCTTGAATGATTACCTTTCAGGTGCCAACAAGGACTTCTCAAATGTTGGTATCAAAGCAGTTGATGATTACACTTTGCAATATACGCTTAGCCAACCAGAACCTTACTGGAATTCAAAATTGACCTACTCTGTTACTTGGCCTGTTAATGAAGATTTCTTGAAATCTAAAGGTAAAGACTTTGGTAAGTCAACAGACCCAACATCTATTCTTTATAACGGTCCATATCTTCTTAAATCTTTGACAACGAAATCTTCTATTGAGTTCACCAAGAATGAAAACTACTGGGATAAGGATAATGTCTATTTTGATACAGTTAAATTGACTTACGATGATGGTACAGACCAAGAATCCTTGGAACGTAACTTCACTGATGGAGTCTATAACTTAGCTCGTCTATACCCAACTAGCTCAAACTATTCTAAAGTTGAAAAACAGTACAAAGATAATATTTTCTATACACAACCTGGAGCAGCTGTAGAAGGTGTCGGTGTTAATATCGATCGTCAAACTTATGACCATACATCTAAAGAAAATGATCAACAAAAGACATCAACTAAGACAGCTCTTCTTAACAAAGATTTCCGTCAAGCATTAGGTTTTGCCATTGACCGTACAAATTACGCCGCACAACTTAACGGTAAGGAAGGTGGAAGCACTGCCGTTCGTAATATCTTTGTTAAACCAGACTTTGTTCAAGCAGATGGTAAGGACTTCGGAACAATGGTAATGGATCAACTTCCAGCTTATGGTGATGAGTGGTCTGGTGTGAATCTTGCAGATAGTCAAGACGGTCTTTATAACCCAGAAAAAGCTAAGGCTGAATTTGCTAAAGCCAAAGAAGCTCTTCAAGCAGAAGGGGTTCAGTTCCCAATCCATTTGGATGTTCCTGTCAATCAGTCAAATAAAATCTTTGTGAACCAAGTGCAGTCACTTAAACAATCTATTGAATCAGCTCTTGGAAAAGACAATGTTGTACTTGATCTTCATCAATTGTCAACTGATGATTTCTATAACATTACCTACTCTGCTTCAAATGCAGCGGCAGAGGATTGGGACTTGTCAGTAGGTGTGGCTTGGGAGCCTGACTACCTTGATCCATCAACTTATCTTGATGTCTTGAAGACTACAAATGGTGAAAATACTAAATCTTTCATGGGTTATGACAATCCAAATAGTCAAGCGGTTGAAAAAGTAGGTCTTAAAGAATATGACCAATTGGTTGATGATGCTTCTAAGGAAACAACAGACTTGACGGCTCGTTATGAAAAATATGCAAAAGCTCAGGCATGGTTGACGGATAGTGCACTTTATATCCCAACGACTACTTATAACGGTGCAGCCGCTGTAATTTCTCGTATTAAGCCATTCTCAGGAGCTTATGCTCAAGCCGGTGATAAAGGTTCTACATACTACTTCAAGTATCTTAAATCTCAAGATGATATTGTGACTAAGAAACAATACGATTCAGCTTATAAAGATTGGCTTAAAGAAAAAGCAAAATCTAATGACAAAGCTCAAAAAGATCTTGCCAAACACGTTAAGTAATCTATCGAAAACGTCTACCTTTAGGTAGTCGTTTTTTTAACAAAATTTCTCGAACCACCCCTAGATTGTGATATAATAAGAAAGATTGGTACTCGCTTCTAGATTTTTATTTGGAAAGTTTGGGGGATAGAGTTGCCTACTGGTACTTATCATCTTAAGGTTAGTCCTAAGGAAGGGACTTTAGGCTCAATAGGTATCCAAAGACTGAAGAATGAAACATAAAAAGGAGATTTATCTTGGCTAAAGATATCCGCGTTCGTTACGCACCAAGTCCAACAGGGCTTCTACACATTGGTAATGCTCGTACAGCATTGTTTAACTACCTTTATGCACGTCATCATGGTGGTACATTCATTATCCGTATTGAAGATACTGACCGTAAACGTCACGTTGAAGATGGTGAGCGTTCACAGCTTGATAACTTGCGTTGGTTGGGAATTGACTGGGATGAAAGTCCTGAAACATACGAAAACTATCGTCAATCAGAACGTTTACCGCTTTACCAAAAATATATTGATCAACTTTTGGCAGAAGGTAAAGCCTATAAGTCATACGTAACTGAAGAAGAGTTAGCTGCAGAGCGTGAACGTCAAGAAGCAGCTGGTGAAACTCCTCGTTACATTAACGAGTTCCTTGGCATGACTGAAGAAGAAAAAGCTGCCTACATCGCAGAACGTGAAGCGGCAGGTATTGTACCTACAGTTCGTTTGGCGGTTAATGAGTCAGGGATTTATAAATGGCATGATATCGTTAAGGGAGATATCGAATTTGAAGGTGGTAATATCGGTGGTGATTGGGTTATCCAGAAGAAAGATGGATATCCAACTTACAACTTTGCGGTAGTTGTTGATGACCATGATATGCAAATTTCACACGTTATCCGTGGAGATGACCATATTGCCAATACACCAAAACAACTCATGGTTTATGAAGCTCTTGGTTGGGAAGCACCTGAGTTTGGACACATGACCCTTATCATCAATTCTGAAACTGGTAAGAAGTTGTCTAAACGTGACACTAACACCCTTCAATTTATCGAAGATTACCGTAAAAAAGGTTACCTTCCAGAAGCAGTCTTTAACTTCATTGCTCTTCTTGGTTGGAATCCTGGCGGTGAAGACGAAATCTTTTCTCGTGAAGAACTCATTAAACTTTTTGATGAAAACCGTCTAAGCAAGTCACCAGCGGCCTTTGACCAGAAGAAATTGGACTGGATGAGTAACGACTACATTAAGAATGCAGATTTCGATAAGGTCTTTGCTCTTTGCAAACCTTTCTTGGAAGAAGCTGGTCGTTTGACAGATAAAGCTGAAAAATTAGTGGAACTCTACAAACCACAAATGACAGCAGCAGAAGAAATTGTCCCTCTTACAGATCTCTTCTTTGAAGATTTCCCAGAATTGACAGAGGCTGAAAAAGAAGTTATGGCTGGTGAAACAGTACCAACAGTACTTAAAGCTTTTAAAGCCAAACTCGAAGCTATGTCTGATGATGAGTTTGTTGTTGAAAACATTTTCCCACAAATTAAGGCTGTTCAAAAAGAAACAGGAATCAAAGGGAAAAATCTCTTCATGCCAATCCGTATTGCTGTTTCAGGAGAAATGCACGGTCCAGAATTGCCAGATACTATTTTCTTGCTCGGACGTGAAAAGTCAATCAAACATATTGATCAAGTTCTTGCAACACTATAAAAATAAACCCAACAATTGTTGGGTTTTCGAATGCACATAAGCGATATGTCAATGATTATATGATAATTGCTAAGCCTACTTTTGTAATATAATGATGATATTTCGTAACCATATCATCATTTTCAAAACTTTAAATTAGTTTTATAATAGATTGGTAATAAAAAATTAGGGAGGGGTGAGCATTATGAGAAGATTTGGTTGGTATTTCTACTACGTTATCGGCATGTACCCATAAAAAGAGGTAATGAGTCAGTTGAAGAGCTTGGTTTTTCTAAGCTCTTTTTTATGTTTATGAAAAGTAGGGGACATGTGGAATCGTCTGAGGTTGGATTGTTCTTAACTAGGAAAAAATAGCTTGATATGTTTAGCTTTTTCTAATAGGAGTGACGCTAAATTATATATTTATGTTACAATAAAGTAGGTTGATTTTGAAAGGAAGGGGGGAGTCTAGAGATGATCGTTTTATTTACGGTTCTACGTCTATTGGCTATTTTAATTGTTAGTCACGATATGTCAGGTTTACTCAAAACTTGGAAGAGTAAATGCTGGTTTATCGCAGGGAGTCTCTTGCTCTCTCTATTTGTTGGAGGCATTACAGGGTCGCTCTTAGCACTTTTGTTCTGCTATCTTTTCTTAAATAAAATATCAAGTAGTGAAAAGAATTCTTTTCTTTTCACCTTTTTGCCGTGGGTTTTTGTTGAAGTCACCTCTAAGCTGCTTCAACTTTACTTTTTCCCATGGATTTTTCAAATTAATTATTTACAGGTCAAGGACACCCCAGTACTTATTGCTTTGTCTTATCTCTTGATTTACCCAATTTTTCATCTGATTGTCAAAGTGTTCTTTATTGACTTTGGTGCTCTCAATGTTATGGGAAATAACCATACTTACCAAGTTAGACAACGCTTATTGGTTGGGGTGACTCTGGCTTATATTATTTTATCTTTAATTATTTTCTATGCCAGTAACATCTTTCCTTACACAGGCCTCTTTATTTATTTAGCAGGCAGTATTACGGTTGTCTACTCCATCCTCTTTATTTTGCTCTTTGCTCAGCTTAATATTTATTCTAAGAGAAGAGTGAAGGATCAGTTGGCTGAAGAAATGGCTAGACACGAGGAAAGTTTAGAAGAATATAGTCACCGTTTAGAAAAACTCTATAATGATATTTCTCAGGTGAAGAAGGATTATCTCGAAGGGCTTAAGACAATGGAGGTTAGTATCCAACGTCGAGACTTACCTGCTTTGAAACAAGAGTATGCAGAACTTTTAGAGAAATCTGGTAATAGCTTAACGTTGTCAAATTATGAATTATCACGTTTGATCAACTTAGAAATCACGTCTCTCAAGAGTCTCTTTTCTGCTAAAGTGCTTGAGGCAGAGAACTTAGGAATTAAGGTTAACTTGGAGTTGCCAGATGTCATATCGTCAACTCAGATAGAGGCCTTAGATTTGGTTGTGATTTCTTCTGTCTTCTTAAATAATGCTATTGAGTCGGCGGTGGATTCTGAAGATCCTACTTTAACTATATCTTTCTTTAAAAATCAAGGTTATCTTATCTTGGTTATTGACAATACAACCAGAGAAGAACGTATTCCTGTGTCAAGGATTTTTGATGAAGGGGTTTCTAGCAAAGGTGAAGGCCGAGGGCTTGGTTTGTCTAAGGTCGCAGATATACTTAATCGCTATCCAAAAGTAAATCTTGAGACTCGTAGTTGTGACCATCATTTTACACAGGTCCTCTCTTTTCAGGATAATTGATAAATCAAAGATACTATTTGTGGGGGATAGGATAAGGGAAAATAGAAAGGGGAAAAGCATATGCAACTTGCGATTGATGGCCTTATTGCTTTGGTTGTTGTCGTTTCACATCTTGTGATTTTAGCTAGAATGGCTTATCTAGATGTTTTTACTTACCGTTACATTCCTTATGTAATCGTAGTAACTGCCGTTAAGTGGTTAGCCAAGGTGCTATGGCAAATTGATATTCCAGATGCGATTTATCTCCTAGTCTTTATTTTTCTTGAAAAACCTCAGGCTCTACGAGAAGAAAAGTATTTTTATGCTTTCTTTGCCCCTGTCTTTTGGACTTTGATTACAAGTTTCTTTAGTTTTTATCTTTTCCGAGTTTTCTTTAATAAGCCGGTCGAGTTGGTTCCAAACCATTTAGGAATCCTAGCTGTAGATAGTGTTGTTCTTCCCTTCTTTCTAGGTTTGCAAAAAATGTTCGGTTTAGATAGCTTCTTCCAGGAACCCTATCAGGACTTGCAGGATAAATATAAGAGCATGCTCTTGCAAGTTGATCTTATTTTAATTATCAGTTATCTGCTTATCCTCTTTAAACAGGAGATATTCTCCTTACTTCTGAGTCAGACCTACCTCCCAGGTTACCCTCAAATTTATATTTGGGTTGGTTTCCTTATACACATGTATATTCTTGTTCGTTTTGTTTCCTACGGTAAAGACGTACGTGATAGCAAAATTCTCAGAGAACAAGAGGAGCACTTGAGGAGTCTGGAAGCTTATAATGAAAAAATCGAAACTGCCTATAAGAGTGTACGTTCGTTTAAACATGATTATGAAAACATACTCATTAGTATGCAGACAAGTATTGATAGTGGGGATTTTGACCTTATTGAACAAACCTATCAAGATATTTTGAAAAAGGCAGGTCAAGAACTCATTGAAGAAGATGACGAAAATGTCTCTTGAGTATAAACAGGAAATATTATCATGAACTTACAGCTTTGGACCATGGTATCCCTTGAAAATAGTATTATTCAGATTATTAGTTTTCATATTACCTGGTTTATTTATAAAAAACTAACAAGGAGCACATTAGCTTACTGGAAAGTATTTTGTCTAAGTCTCTTAGGTATAGTGGTATCACTTGGTAAGGGTGATGGCTTCTATTATCAAGTTGTTATCTTTTTAGCTTTGGCCTTAAAGGAACGTCGGGAACATCGTTTGACGATCTGGGCAAGCCTCTTTTTTGGAGCTTTCTCGGTTATTTTTACAGATTTATTTGCGACTTTTACTCCATTTTATGTATTCAATAATCTGTTTACAAATATGACTTTGAGTGAGATTCAAGAAAACTTCTTCCTCAAATTGTTATCGTTTGTACTGATTTACCCATTCTTTCTCTATATCAATTACCTTTCCAGTTCAGATGTTGATAAGGTCAAGGAATTGATTTATTCACGTGGTCGTGAGCGTCTATTGATAGCCGTTGATCTGACCTTTGCACTCTACATTACTTGTAGTACTCTTTTGGTATCGACAGGTAGTGATGTGGGAGGGCCAATTTTTATTGCAATGGCAGTTTATCTCCTAATGGTAACAACCTTGAATCGCTACTCTCATAAATTTGTCAGAGAACGTAGTAAGGAAGCTGTGGAGACCTATGTCTATAACTTGGAAGTCTATAATAAACATATTGAGGATCTTTTTACAAAAGTAAAACCTATTGAAAAAGATTTTGAGAGTCTTTTGGTAGCTCTTGAGACTCCATTGGCTAAAAATCAATTATCAGAGGTTTTATCCGTTTATCATGAGCATTTGAATCATCTTAAACTTGATAATTTGGACTTAAATGATAAGTTGGCTCCTCTGTTTGAGATTCCTTATCCGGTATTAAGAAGTTGGATTGTAAACCAAATCATTCCTTTGGAACAAAAAGGTATCACCGTTAGGCTGGATGTCAATGTTGATGCTTATCCTAACAATTTAAATATTGCAGTTCTTATTGGAGTTTTAGAACGTTGCATGAATTTAGCTGAAAAACTTTGGGCCAAGGAGCCAGAGACAGATATTGGTTTCCTTATCCGACAGAATGAGGATGGCAATCTTAGCTTTATTCTTGAGAATACCAATCAGGAAGCTGATCCGAAACTCGATGATAGTCTGGCTATTAGTCGTGATTTTGCTCAGTTTTGCTGGTCAAACGGTATCGGTTTAACAAATAAAAAAGAATTATTTAAAACCTATCAAATTGTCACGGTAGGACTATAATCGTAGAAAGGAGAGGGATAACTATGCTGGGTAACATCCTATTTCAAATTTTGATGTTTATCATTATTTGGGATATCTACTTACGTATTGGTGGACAAAACACTAATCTTAAAAATCGTATACTTTATTTGTTATTTGATGTTGCTCTATGCATTTGGGGACAACTCATTGGACGCTATATAGGCATAGTACCTCCCTTAGTAGCCATTGTAACATTGACATTTAGCTATCAACTGAATAAAAGTGTCACCTCTGTAGAGCGCTTTTTTCTAGGTTTTTACCCGGTGGTACTAGTTGATTTGGCAAGACGTTTTTTGGCTACCTTCTTCTTTCCGCCGATACTTGGTATAACTGTTGATACTTTAAATACTAATATTTGGTGGTCTATGGTACCACTTTCCTTCGTCATGTTGACGGTCAGAATAGTAGATTTTATTTTATGTCTAGATTTTACAGATATCTTGAAAGTTGCTGCCCAACAAGAAAAAAAGAACCGTCTGGGTTTGGTCAACATGCTTCTTTTGCTTTATTATTTAGTTATCTTTTTAGTGTCGACATTTGATACTTATTTTCCAGAGTTACATCTTGAGAGTAGATTTAGGTTGCCATTAGTAATGGGATATCTCTACTTACTCCTCTTTGTACTTGGTGCTGTAAACCAGTTTGCTAAGGAGAAAATAGAGCAGGATTTAGCGATGAAGCAAGCCAACTATCTTGATGATTTGAAGCGTGAGAATACTAGGGTAGAAGGTTTGTATAGAGACTTGATGCATGTTCGCTCTAACTATAATTTCCTACTTAATAATCTGAGAGATATTGAAAGAACAGGAGATATTCGTTCTTATAAAAAAGATTTGGTTGATCTTTATGTCAATCGAGATCAGCATAGTTTTTCAACTCAGGTCACTGATTTGGATAATATCCAAAATCCAAGTATTCATAGTCTACTTTCATCAAAATATCATGAAGCTCAGATGCATCGCCTCAATATTCATGCAGAGATTCCAGATCCAGTGATTCATAACTATCTAACTGATTTAGATTTAGCTGTTGTTTTGGGTCACCTCATGGATAATGCTATTGATGGTGCTCGTAAAGCCAGTGAAGGTTTTATTAGTCTGGCCTATTTTGATGAAGAGGATTGCCAGAGTTTTATTATTGAAAGTACAATTGCAGAAGAGCAAGTGCCACTTTCAATGATGAGTACCCAGCTTTCTCATCCTGAGGGTGGTATAGGTGTTAATGCTGTTCAAGATATTTTGGAACGTTATCCGAACACGTCCTTCTCTGTCCGTAGTCAGAATCATAAAATGATGCAAATACTAGAAATGAGGCCCTAATATGAATATATACATTTTAGAAGATGACTTAATGCAGCAAACACGTATTAGTGACATCATCAGAGAATTGGTTTCAGAGGGCACGTTTTCCGTACGAAAACTTGAAGTTTTTTCTAAACCTCACAAACTATTGTCCAGTATCAATGAAAAGGGCAACCATCAGGTTTTCCTTTTAGATATCGATATTGATGGTGAGCGAAAGAAGGGGCTAGAAGTTGCCTCAGAAATTCGTCAACAAGATGCTAATGCAGTTATTATTTTTGTAACAACTCACTCAGAGTTTGCACCGATCAGTTTTAAATACAAGGTTTCTGCACTAGATTTCATTGATAAGACAGTTTCTAATGCAGAGTTCAAACAGCAACTAAAACAAACATTGACTTTTGTGAACCAAAAAGTTGGAGATGTGGATGATGATGAGATATTTGTGTTTGAAACAGCGCAGTCTCGAATCCAAGTCCCTATGAGAGAGATTTATTATTTTGCGACTGCTGTGACACCTCATAAGGTGATGCTGATTACTAAAACAGAGCGTTTGGAGTTTTATGCCAATCTTGGAGATATTACTTCGGTAAATAAAAAACTCTTTTCTTGTCATCGCTCCTTTTTAGTTAATTTGGATAACATATCTCGTATTGATAAGACTCAGTTGATGATTTATTTTGAAAATGGTGATTCTTGTCCAGTTTCACGTTTGAAAATGAAGGCTCTGCTTAAAAAATGGTCAGAGGTAAAAGAACATTAGTCGATGACTAATGTTCTTTTTAGTCTAAAAAAGCATGTGTTTATTTCATAGGTGATTGATTATCTTATGAGTGAACAAATTCTGTAAAAACACAAAATAGATGTCCTTTAGTGATGAAATTTAGAGATTTATAAAAAAATATCTTAAAAAAATGCAGTTCAGGATGAAAAAACGACATTCTATGAAATCGTATAGACAATTAAATTGAAAAAAGCTATTATATAATCAAGATATGTGATTCGGAAATGAGACATCGTCAATCTTATTGAAATCTACATACACTTTATGAAAATAAATAATGTACTTTTATATAACTTTTTCCTAATCCCCATTTTTTATTGGCCGCTCGTCCAATTACATATCTTTTTTATAGAAATTAATAGGCTTGAGAAATCAAGCCGTTTTTTTGTTTTTAAGGGCATTAGTGCAGATTAGGATAAAAAAATACATTCTGTGAGTGAAATTCGACATTTTAGGAAATGAAGATATACATTTGGGGATTGCATGCTATAATGTAATCAAGGTTAGAGAGCAAGAAGAATGTATGGTTTAAGTTAGTCCCTTAAACATAATAATTTCCCTCATTCATTCTATCTAAAATTGCTGTTGTGTTCTCTACCGATGATGCTGTTGTTCAAAAGGTCTGTACTTTGTACAGGCCTTTTGGCATTTTATAAGATAAATAGTTAAAGATGCTTTTGAATCTATTGGTATAGTTTCAAAAGTGTTTTTTATTTTTCATCACCTTTTGCATAAAATTGAATAAAAATTAAGAATTGAGCGCTTTTTAGGTCAAAAGAATAAATAAAAACAAATAAAAATGAAATAAATATAAAAAAATAACAAAAAAGTGTTGACAAGTGAATAAATATGCAATATAATTAATCTCGTAAGGTTGATAGAGATAGCAACCACAAGAAAATATAAGAAAAGAGAAAAATATTATGTCAAAAGAGAAAGTTATTCTTGCCTATTCGGGAGGTCTTGATACCTCAGTCGCTATTACATGGCTTAAAAAAGATTACGATGTTATCGCCGTTTGTATGGATGTCGGTGAAGGTAAAGATCTTGAGTTTATCCATGACAAGGCTTTGACAGTTGGAGCTGTCGAGTCATACGTGCTTGATGTTAAAGATGAGTTTGCTGAAGATTATGTACTTCCAGCACTTCAAGCTCACGCTTACTATGAACAAAAATATCCTTTGGTTTCAGCACTTAGTCGTCCAATCATTGCTAAAAAATTGGTTGAGATTGCTCATAAAACAGGAGCAACGACTATCGCTCACGGTTGTACTGGTAAAGGTAATGACCAAGTTCGTTTCGAAGTTGCCATTGCTGCCCTAGACCCAAGTCTTAAAGTAGTGGCGCCGGTGCGTGAATGGAAATGGTCTCGTGAGGAAGAAATTGAGTATGCTAAGGCTAATGGTGTTCCAGTTCCAGCAGATCTTGATAATCCTTACTCAGTCGATCAAAACCTTTGGGGACGTGCAAACGAGTGTGGTGTTCTTGAAAATCCTTGGAATCAAGCTCCAGAAGAAGCTTTTGGGATCACCAATTCACCAGAGTCTGCGCCAGATGAAGCTGAATATGTCGATGTTACTTTCAAAGAAGGGAAACCAGTTGCTCTTAACGGTAAAGAAATGAAATTGGCTGACCTTATCCAAGAAATGAATGTTATTGCTGGCAAGCATGGTGTAGGACGTATCGACCACGTTGAGAATCGTCTTGTGGGTATCAAGTCACGTGAAATTTATGAATGCCCAGGAGCTATTGCGCTTTTGACAGCTCATAAAGAAATTGAGGACCTAACTTTGGTACGTGAAGTTTCTCATTTCAAACCAATTCTTGAAAATGAATTGTCAAACCTTATCTACAATGCTTTGTGGTTTAGCCCAGCAACACAAGCTATCATTGCTTATATTAAGGAAACACAAAAAGTTGTTAATGGTATAGCTAAAGTCAAACTTTATAAAGGGCATGCTCAGGTTGTAGCACGTCAATCAGCTAATTCATTGTATGATGAAAACTTGGCTACTTACACATCAGCGGACAGCTTTGATCAGGATGCTGCGATTGGATTTATCAAGCTTTGGGGGCTTCCAACACAGGTAAATTCTCAAGTTAACCATCCGTTTGACAATTAATGACAGATTTCATAAGAAAAGCAGGATATGAGAAGGAAAATTCTTAATATCAGATAAAAGTGGACAGGGAGCCACATCTGATACTCTTTTCTTATAACTTATATTATTATCGTTAAGGCGTTCTGAGAGGCGTCACGAGCCTAAATAAACTACGACAGAGATCGAGATTTAGGAAAACAAGTGTCCAGAGAGACAAATTAAGCTAGACAAATACTATCTAGCTTTTTTCATTTAAGTTATTGTGACCTAAGAGGTCGTTACTTGTTATAAGTATTAAGAAAGGATGGAAGATTATCTCAGTGTAGAGAAATCTTCAAAATAAAACTATGGCAGAAAATCATAAACTATGGGGCGGTCGGTTCGAAGCTAGTCTTGAAAAATGGGTAGAAGAATTTGGTGCTTCAATCTCCTTTGACCAAAAGATGGCAGAGTTTGACCTTAAAGGGTCTATTGCCCATGTCACTATGCTTGGTGAGACAGGAATTATTACCAAAGAGGAAGCTTTACAAATTAAACAGGGCTTGGAAGAGCTGCTTGAGGAATATAAGGCTGGTAAACTAGAATTCGATGTTTCCAATGAAGATATTCATATGAATATGGAGAGCCTTTTAACAGCTAAAATTGGACCAGTAGCAGGAAAACTTCATACAGCACGTTCACGTAACGACCAAGTGGCAACGGATATGCACTTGTATTTAAAAGCCAAACTCGTGGAAGTTATTGAGAAGCTTGATAATTTACGTGGTACTTTAGTCAACCTAGCAGACAAACATACCTACACAATTATGCCAGGCTACACCCACTTGCAGCATGCACAACCGATTTCTTTTGGTCACCACTTGATGGCTTATTACAACATGTTTACACGTGATGCTGAACGTTTTGAATTTAATATCAAGCATACGGATATCTCTCCCCTCGGAGCTGCTGCACTGGCAGGAACAACTTTCCCAATTGATCGTAATATGACATCTGACTTAATGGGCTTCGCAAAGCCATATAGCAATTCCTTGGATGCTGTTTCTGATCGTGACTTTATTCTCGAATTCTTGTCAAACTCAAGTATTCTAATGATGCATATGACACGTATTTGTGAAGAAATCATTAACTGGTGTTCTAACGAGTTTAAGTTTGTGACTCTATCAGATACTTTTTCAACAGGCTCTTCCATTATGCCTCAAAAGAAAAACCCAGATATGGCAGAACTAATTCGTGGAAAATCAGGTCGTGTCTATGGCAATCTGATTGGATTATTGACTGTGATGAAGTCATTACCTTTAGCCTACAATAAAGATCTCCAAGAAGATAAAGAAGGTATGTTTGATACGGTAGAAACGATTACTGTTGCTATTGATATTCTCGCAGGTATGCTCAATACAATGACTGTTAACGACAAGCATATGGCAGAATCAACAGAGAAAGATTTTTCAAATGCTACAGAGTTGGCTGATTATCTTGCGTCTAAAGGACTTCCATTCCGTGAAGCACATGAGATTGTTGGAAAACTTGTCCTTGAGTGTACCAAAGCTGGTTATTATCTTCAGGATGTTCCTCTCGAACGTTATCAAGGAGTTTCAGATTTAATTGAAGAGGACATCTATGAGACGCTTAAATCTCATACAGCTGTTGAACGTCGTCATTCCCTTGGTGGAACTGGTTTTGACCAGGTTAAATGGCAAATCAAAGAAGCTCAAAAAGCTCTAAAAAAATAAGTCTCTAAGGCCCTAACCATAAGGTTTTGGGCTTTTTTGCTATTTATGATATAATAGTAATAATTTTGAGTTTGGAGTCGCATTTTGAAAAAATCTTATCGCGTTAAGAAAGAGAAAGACTTTAAAGCATTATTTGATGCGGGACACAGTGTTGCTAATCGAAAATTTGTTGTCTACAGTCTGAATCGTGATCTGCCTCATTTTAGAGTAGGTTTGTCGGTCAGTAAGCGTCTTGGTAATGCGGTTACTCGGAATCGGGTAAAACGTCGTCTACGACATGCACTGATGGACATGTCATCTCAGTTAGAACATCAAGATTTTGTCGTTATTGCTCGTAAAGGTGTCGAAGACTTAAGTTATCAAGACATTTATAGCAATCTCGTTCATGTCTTAAAAATAGCAAAGTTATATAAGGACTAGAAAATTATTTTGCTTCTTTATATTGTAGGATAAACTAAGATCATTCCTGATTTTTGAGATAGTCTTAATGAATGGAAGCAAGCAGTTCTTTATCGTATTAAAAAGGAGTTTTTAGTGAAGAAAAAACTTAATTTATCTGTTTTAGGTGCAGGAGTTCTCTTACTTTTGTCCGCATGTGGACGAAGTGATGTTACAAGTCATTCTACAGGCCTTTGGGAACGTCTCATTTTAATGTTTGGGAAGGCTATTCAAGGGCTCTCATTCGGAGGTTCCATTGGATTAGGGATTATCATTTTCACGATCTTAATTCGTGCGGTAATGATTCCTCTTTATAATCGCCAAATTAAGTCAAGCCGTGAACTACAAGAGTTGCAGCCAGAGTTACGTCGCTTGCAGAGTGAGTATCCTGGACGCGAGAATCGTGAAGCTCTTGCTTATGCACAACAAGATCTTTATAAAGAGCATGGTGTAAATCCTTACGCAAGCTTTGTTCCTCTCTTGATTCAATTTCCTATTTTGATGGCTCTTTATGGAGCACTCACGCGAGTGCCAGAATTGCGAGAAGGAACATTCCTCTGGGTTGACCTAGGTCAGAAAGACCCTTACTTTATTCTTCCGATTTTGGCGGCTGCTTTCACCTTCCTTTCAACTTGGTTGACCAATAAGGCAGCTAAAGATCGTAGTGCAATGCTTCTTGTTATGAATATCATGCTTCCAATCTTTATTTTCTGGTTTGGAACTCAGATTTCTTCAGGGGTAGCACTTTATTGGGCGGTTTCAAACGCCTTCCAAGTTATTCAGATTTTGGTTTTTAATAATCCGTTTAAAATCATCGAAGAACGTAATCGTTTGGAAGCGGAAGAAAAAGAACGTAAAGCTAAGATTCGTCGTGCCAAGAAAAAGGCGCATAAACGTAAATAAGGAGGCTTATTATGGTTGTCTATTCTGGACGAACAGTCGAACAAGCTATTGAAAAAGGTTTGAAAGATCTTAATTTACCCCGTATGAGGGCTCATATTAAGGTGATTTCTCGTGAGAAAAAAGGTTTTTTAGGGTTCGGAAAGAAGCCAGCTCGAGTTAGC
Source organism: Streptococcus sp. HMSC078H12 (assembly GCF_001814615.1). NCBI lineage: Bacteria > Bacillati > Bacillota > Bacilli > Lactobacillales > Streptococcaceae > Streptococcus > Streptococcus sp. HMSC078H12. The sequence goes on from NZ_KV817338.1 coordinate 26,500, forward strand.
GTTGAACCAATAAATGAAAAGATAGCTCATGAAGCAGATCAAAACACCGTTAAAGTGGCTCCTGATGCTATAAAACAATTCGACGATTCTGTCGCAAGTCCAAAAGACGAAACGATTGCTTTCAATAAAGTGACAAAACTCGTTACGGTTTCAGATAATAAGGAAATTGCACAAGAAAACTTAAAGCAACCAGTGTCTACAGAGCACCTTGGTGAAGAGCTGCTAGATAAGAAACAGGAGCAACCAAAGGCAACAATTATTCCTCTATCTGTTAAACGTGAGTCATCAGAAGAGGATGCTACAGAATTTATGGCAAGTTCGCTTGAACCTCAACTAGAATCGATCGCTAAAGTTCAGACTCTGGAAACTCCAGAAGGAGATTTCAGTGATTTTGTGGCATCTGAGTTTAGTTCAGATGATTCTTCTGAAAATAATTTAGAAGATATTCAAGCTGCTGCAGATGATGTTTTATCTTATCTCGAAAAAATTATCTATGAAATGGATGTTGATGCTAGCCTAGAGGTTAGTCACAATCGTCGCAATATTATCATTCAGATTGAAACAGACCAGCCTGGTCGTGTTATCGGTTATCATGGCAAGGTTCTCAAGTCTTTACAACTTTTAGCGCAAAATTATTTGCACGATCGTCATTCTAAACGCTTTAGTGTTGTTCTTAATGTTCGTGATTATTTGGAGCAACGCACAGAGACTCTGATTGATTTAGCAGAAAAAACGGCAGCTAAAGTAAAAGAAACAGGCCGAGAGTATGTTATGGATCCAATGACGAATAGCGAACGAAAAATTATCCATAAGGCACTTTCTCAAATTGAAGGGGTTGAAAGTCACTCGGAAGGGGACGATCCTAATCGTTACGTTGTTGTGACAAAAGTATAATTAGAATAGCGTTATTGTTTACAGAAACTAGTCTTATTTGAAGGCTAGTTTTTTTTTTTGACAATTTAAAGTAGACAGTGTATACTTATATGTAAATAGGAGTCAAAATGAAACGTAATACTGCTGAATTGAAGGAAAAGTTAATCACAACTGGAATTGAGGAGATAAGAATAAGAGGGATCGATCAACTATCTATCCGAACGGTGGCTCAAAAATGCGGAATCACCCATGGAGCACCCTATAAGCACTTTGAAAATAAGGGTGTATATCTTCAGGTAGTTTTAGAGCGTTTATCTGAGATCTTTTTGAAATATCTGACACAAGGAATAGACTCTTCTCTTGATGTAAGGGATCAATTAGTATTAATGGGGTATAATTTTGTGGAATTTGCTCAAAAAGAAACAAACAGTTTTGAGGCCTTATTTATTAAGTTTCCTTTCAATTATATGGAACTAACCCAGAACAGTATCTCTGTTAATGCCCATTTACCAGGATTTGAGCACTTTAAGAGTGTGGTTTTGAAGCTAAAAAGTGAAATGAACATTTCTGGTAGTGAGACAGAAATATTAGTTCATATCTGGAGTTTTATTACTGGATTAGCTGTTTTGGTAAGGAGTCCTATTGGTGATAATTTCAATAGTAACACTATTGAAGAGACTGTTAGTACTATGTTAGACATCTACGTTAAAGGAGCGAAACAATGAAAATCTTAATTATCTACGCGCATCCAAACTCTAAGAGCTACAACGCCTCTATACTAGAGACAGTCAAGGAGAATTTATCGTCTAAACATGAGTTAAAGGTTCTAGATTTGTATAAAGAGCGGTTCGATCCTGTTTTACGCTTTGATACAACGCATAGGAGAAGAGACCTAGCGCACGATGTAGCTATGAAAGACTATCGAGATTTAATAATTTGGGCAGATCAGTTGATTTTTATTTTTCCAATTTGGTGGAGTGGAATGCCGGCTATCTTGAAAGGATTTATTGAACGCGTCTTTGCTGCTAATTTTGCCTATGAAAATACACCCCGTGGATTGGATGGTAAACTGACTGGGAAAGCTTGGATTATTACAACCCACAATACACCAAAGATAGTTCTACCTTTAGTTCAAGATTACAGCAAAGTTCTAAAATTTCAAGTCCTAAAACCTTGTGGTATTAAATCGGTCAAAGTTACCCAGATTTCACCTGTTGAGTATATGGGTGACCATAAGCGAAAAGAGGTGCTCAAGAAAATAGCTAAACTAGCAAGAAGGTTATGAGTAAGCGATGCTATGGGGTTGCGTTGTAGACTACAATTATCACTAGCCTTCGGGTTTCAAAGATATAATGAAATTAATATCTAAGTAATTCTTGACAAGATTAAGCTATTGCTATAAAATAGTATGGTATGTTTAGTAACTGATCAAAAATAGCCGGCTAAACGAATACGAAAATCTATCAGGAGGTATTCAACGTGAAACGTACTTATCAACCAAGTAAAATCCGTCGTCAACGTAAACACGGATTCCGTCACCGTATGTCAACTAAAAATGGACGTCGTGTTCTTGCAGCTCGTCGTCGTAAAGGACGTAAAGTTCTTTCAGCTTAAGACATTATTGAAAGCAACAGTGCTCGAGACTGTTGTTTTTTTGTTTGCTATGAATGTTAGTGTTGGTGTTTGATGGTATTCATCGAGAGTTTGAAAATATAGAGCTGACAATTCTTGTAATTTTTGATAAACTAAAGCGGTTGTGGATAATGACCACTGACTAAAAAATACTTAGGACTGTTTTTCCTAATGTAAGGAGTATAAATGACTGATTTTCCTATTAAATATCGTCTTATAAAGAAAGAAAAACACACAGGAGCACGCCTGGGGGAAATTATCACGCCTCATGGAACTTTTCCAACACCGATGTTTATGCCTGTAGGTACCCAAGCTACAGTAAAAACGCAATCTCCTGAAGAATTAAAACAGATGGGTTCAGGGATTATTTTGGCCAATACTTATCATTTATGGCTAAGACCTGGTGATGAGCTCGTTGCTAAAGCTGGGGGACTCCATAAATTCATGAATTGGGACCAAGCGATTCTTACAGATAGTGGTGGTTTCCAAGTATATTCATTGGCCGAAAAACGAAACATCTCGGAAGAAGGTGTAACTTTTAAAAATCACCTCAATGGAAGTAAGATGTTTTTATCTCCTGAAAAAGCGATCTCGATTCAGAACAATCTCGGTTCAGATATTATGATGAGTTTTGACGAATGCCCTCAATTTTACCAACCATACGACTATGTGAAAAATTCTATTGAACGTACAAGTCGTTGGGCAGAACGAGGACTAAAAGCACATCGTCGTCCACATGACCAAGGTCTTTTTGGAATCGTACAGGGAGCAGGTTTTGAAGATCTTCGTAGACAATCTGCACAGGATTTGGTTTCCATGGATTTTCCAGGTTATTCAATTGGAGGTCTTGCAGTAGGAGAAACCCATGAAGAGATGAATGCAGTTCTAGACTTTACTGTACCTTTACTTCCTGAGAATAAACCACGTTATCTTATGGGGGTGGGGGCACCAGATAGTTTGATCGACGGTGTTATTCGTGGCGTTGACATGTATGATTGTGTTCTCCCAACACGAATTGCTCGTAACGGAACTTGTATGACGAGTCAAGGGCGCCTCGTGGTTAAAAATGCGGCGTATGCAGAAGATTTTAGCCCTATAGATCCTGAATGTGATTGTTATACATGTAAGAATTACACACGTGCTTATGTGAGACATTTGTTGAAAGCAGATGAAACGTTTGGAATTCGCCTGACTAGTTATCATAATCTCTACTTCTTGGTAAATTTAATGGCCAAAGTACGACAAGCTATTATAGATGATAATTTACTTGAGTTCCGCCAAGACTTTATAGAAAAGTATGGTTACAAGTCAAGTAAGAGAAATTTTTAAATAATTTATTTAGCAGTACATGATTGTACTGCTTTATTTTTTTCAAAACCCTATTGACAAGTATTGATTTGGGTGA
>NZ_KV817339.1:0-48371 GCF_001814615.1 Streptococcus sp. HMSC078H12
CTTCGGAGCGAAACGGACTTAAAGTCACAAAATAAAAAAACAGAGCTTAAAAGCTCTGTCGGATTTAACTATTTTGTGTCTTTTGGGCCGTCTGCATACGATAGTACATTCCCTTAGCTTGCATCAGTTGTTCATGGGTTCCGTGTTCAACGATATCCCCATTATTCATGACCAAAATAAGGTCCGCATTTTCGATGGTAGACAATCGATGGGCAATGATGAAACTAGTTCGACCCTTCATTAATTTAGCGAAGGCCTCTTGAATGAGGAGCTCTGTACGGGTATCGATGCTAGAAGTGGCTTCATCCAAGATTAAGATTTTAGGCACATTGACAAATATGCGAGCAATGGTCAAAAGCTGACGTTGTCCCTGAGAAAGGGATTGTCCCGCATCATTCAAGTAGGTGTCATAACCTTGAGGCAACTGCTGAATAAAGAAATCTGCATTGGCAGCCTTGGCTGCTGCTATGACTTCTTCACGACTGGCTTCTGGATTACTATAGGCAATATTATCATGAATAGTGCCGACCTCAAGCCAAGTTTCCTGCAAAACCATCCCAATCTGTTTCCGAAGACTCTCACGGGTATAATCTGTAATAGGTCTACCGTCCAGTAGAATGTTCCCCTTGTCCAAATCATAGAAACGCATGAGCAGGTTAATCAAGGTAGATTTTCCCGCTCCTGTTGGACCAACAATGGCAACAGTACTTGCGGCAGGGATATCAATGCTCAAATCCTTGATAAGAGGTTTATTAGGCAAATAACCAAATTGGACATGGTCAAATTGAAAACGTCCCTGCACATCTGCTTCTTCCAAGACCACCTTACCTGTTTCTGTTATTTCCTCTTCATCCAATATCATATAAAGGCGATCAGCACAGGCCAAAGCACTTTGAAGTTCAGATAGAACAGATGAGATATCATTAAAAGGTTTCGTATACTGAGTCACATAATTTAGGAAGGTAGTCAATTGTCCCACTGTGAAAGCACCACCTGACATGATTCGATAGGCACCAACACCAGCAATGAGAGCATAGATCAGACTATTAACAAAACGTGTAGCTGGGTTAACCGCTGACGAATAAAAGATAGCACCCTGTGAATAATCAGCATACTTACCATTGACGTCTTTAAAACTCCTAACCATCTGGTCTTGAGCATTTAAACTCTGTACTAAAGCTTCTTGAGTCAAACTTTCTTCAATCAACTGAGTCTGCATGCCTCGCCATTTGGTTTGATTGCGATAGAGTTGGTAGCTCTTCTTTGCGATAAAACGTGCCACAAGCATTGACAAAGGCGTCATCACTAGAACTAAGAGCATCATGAACCAGTCTAAGCGAGCCATGGTAATGATTATGACAAAGATAGTCAAAAGCCCAACGAAAAATTGGTTAAAGACCATGAGAAGTCCGTTGTTTAACTGATCACTATCTGTAGTCACACGGCTAACCATGTCTCCAGTTCCTTGACGATCAAGGTAACTAAGAGGCATAGCATGAATTTTCATCATGACTCGTTCACGTAAACTTTCGCTATATGAATAAATCAATCGATTATAAATCAGAGGGTTAAGCCACTGGATTGCACTATTAGCTAAGATAACTACAAGCATCTGCCAAATTAAACGTGACATCAATAGAACGGCGTTCATCTTAAGAACAGCGTCCACTGCATCACCAATTAAGATAGGTAAGTAAACCGTTAAGGCAACTTGAATAATGGTCCCAACAGTTGCTAAGGCAAAGAGGTAACGCTGACTTAAGATATCTCTACTTAAACGTTTAAGCGTTGATTTATTATTTCTAGCCTTCATCAGCGACCTCCTTTTGATGTTGAGAATAATGAATGTCTTGATAGAGTTTATTTGTGGCAAGCAATTCTTCATGATTACCTAAGCCAACTTGATGTCCCTTATCAAGCACCAAAATTTGATCAACAGCTTTTAGACTATTCGTTCTTTGCGAAATAATAATCAAACTCGTTGATTTAAGATTGTCTCTGATAGCCGCTAGTAGGCGACTTTCAGTCAAGTAATCTAGGGCTGAGGTGGAGTCATCCAAAATCAAGAATGGTGCTGGTCTCATCAACGCACGCGCAATAGTCAAACGTTGACGTTGACCCCCCGAAAAATTACGGCCAAATGACTCAACTGGCTCATCTAAACCAAGGTCCTTATCCCTTACAAAATCAGCAGCCTGAGCCATGTCAAGAGCATGCCACAGTTCTTGCTCACTAGGTTCGTGATCAAGCCCTAATGACAAGTTTGAACGAATGGTTCCCCTAAATAACTCGGCTTTTTGCGGGACATAGGCAACCCAAGAACGCCACTCTTTAAGGTTTTTTGGTGATTTTTGATCTTTGAAAATAGCTAAAGAACCAATCTGAGGCTGATATAAGTTCATGATTAAGTTCACCAATGTCGATTTACCCGAACCTGTACCACCAATAATACCTAGTGACTGACCTTGAGTAAGACTGACATGAATCTCTTGGAGTGATGGCGAACTAGCCGTAGGATAGGTAAAGGTCATCTGATCAATAGCTAGCACAGTAGAAGCCTGACTAGAAGTTCGGACTTCTAATGGTGCTTCAATATCCTCATCTTGGAGTTCAAAAATAGCTTGTACCCGTTTTGCTGAAATAAAGCTTTGATTCAGATTGGTCAACATCATGGCTAATTTAAGAAGCTCCGTCAAAATTTGCAAGAGATAATTGACCAGAGCAATCAGCATCCCTTGAGACAAAAGGCCAGCTTGAATTTGCAGATTTCCTTGCCAAAGGATAGCAATCAAGGTCATATTAACAACCAAGAAAGTCAAAGGACTAATGAGACTTGCTATTACTCCTGTTTTGAGCTGCCACTTCTTCAAGTCTTTATTGACAGTAGTAAAGTTATCTAATTCACGCTCACTCTGATCAAAAGCCCTAATAACCCTCATACCTTCAAGTTGTTGACGCGTATTGGTAACAATTGATTCATTAATTACTCGAATCTTGGCGTATAAAGGATTGACGATGCGACTAGCTAGTACAATAATAAGGGTCAATACCAAGACCATGCCAAGAAACCAAAGGGTCAAGCGCGGACTGATTCGGAATGCCATAATAATGGCTCCTGTCACGATAATTGGTGCCCTCAAAAAGAGCCTCAAAAATTGATTGATGCCCGTTTGGATTTGAAAGGTATCACCAGTCAAACGTGTCACCAAACTTGACGTTCCAATCTCATCCCGCTTTTCCTTTGATAAACGCATGATCTTCGCATACAAATTATTGGTTAAACCTCGGGCATAGCCAACTGCTGCTCTGGATGAAAAATACTGTGCTGAAATAGCAACAACAACCCCAATAACGGCAAGTCCGAACAAGAGAAAAATCATCATAAACAGATGATTTTGGTCTTTATTTGGAATAGTTGTGTCGACAATTCCAGCAATTACTAGAGGGACCAAGAGTTCGAAACTGGCTTCGATTAATTTAAAAACGGGTCCCAGGATACTGTCTTTGACGTATCCTCTAAAATAAACTAATAATGCTTTCATTTGTCTTTCCTAAGTTTAACGTCCTCACTCTTAGAGGCGTGAGAACATACGCATCAAAAAGAGATTAAACTGTACTTCCTTAGCGTAGTAAATATTTCCGCCATTTGTATAAAGTTTTCCGCCACCATAATACATGGCAACTGGTTGGTAATAGGTGTATGTTTGCCCGCTAGTGTTTCCTAGACTCGGAGCAACGACATTTTTAGAGTAAGCCTTTGCGAGTTCGACGGTGTTCACTCCACCATTATCAGCCACATAATCGATATAGGCCTTACCAAAATTATAGGCTTGTACTGCTGTCCAAGGATCCACCTTATGGTGGGCAGCTTCTTCCAGATTTTCCGACAGCACCGTCACCCCTTGACGAATACTTTCTTTTCGATCTGTTATGGAGTTGGTCACCCCTGTAGAACTTTCACTGGACTGCATCACGTCATCTGTCTTCCCCTTGGTTTCTGTGTAGATCATAGCCAGAACCAAATCGACATTGGTTGTATTATCAATGTCGTCCTCTGCCAAAACCTCCTTAACCATGGATTCATAGGTTAAGACATGTTGAATATTGGCATGGATTCGATAGCATTGGATACCTATGATGAGGACTACGACAAAAACCGCCAGACGTCTTATCCATTTAAACATATTATTTATTGATGATATCCTCGATATTTTTGATGAGAATAGAGTAGGTGCCATCAGGATTTTGAATAAACTCAACACTATCAGCATCCTGATACACATTATTAGGCACAATTAACTCAATTCCGTTCGATAACGATAATTTTTGATTCTCCAATTTCTTAATTTGACGCGAATGGTCAATATCTGATACCGAGATAGGCTCAGGTATGGCCTCTTTGAGCTCATCAACGAAGGTCAAACGTGCTGTCAAATTATTATCAAAGAGTTGGTCTGCCAATTTTTCAGGTGATAACTCTTGGTCTTCTTCCAAATTATTGAAAATAGCAGATTTCATTTTTCCTTGAAAGTTAAAATCATCCTGATTAAAATTCTCGGCAATCTTCTGAGCAGTATCTTCAACCATCTTAATCGATTTCTTGACAGATTGTTCAGGCTGGACCTGCAACAGATTTTCAGAGAAATAATTGGCAAAGCTTCCATTATGTTTGATTCGCTTTTCAATCAAATAATACTGCTTACTACTACGATTGATTACCAAAGCTTCATCAGGTGTCTGGGCTGCAGAAGGCAAATTATTCTGTGACAATTGAATAGGATGTTGGCTATCTCCCAAAGAATGAATCAAACTATCCTTGAGAGCAATACGCAAGAAAGCAAAATACTCTTGCCCTTCTTTGTCAAACTGAATAAAGACCAAATCATTGGTCTTTTGATCTTCAGAAATGACAAATTCTTCCTTCCAAAGTTGGGCAATCTTAACTGAGCTTTCCATCAAATCATCTCCTAGATGACTGATGAAAACATTCTCTGCATCGAAATAACCACGTTTAGCCTCATCAGAGAAAACTTTAGAGAGTTTCTTTCGAAAATACTCATCTAAGCGTGGCGTTATTTCAAGAGGCCCTTCTGCTAAAACCAGCTCCGTATCATTTGGCGAAAACTGGTGAATGATAATGCGTTTAATATATAAATCTAACATAGTTTTTAATAGAGTGGGAAGGCATCTGTAAGAGCTTTAACTTCTCCTTGAATGCGCTCCAAAACTTCAGGTTTATCGTGATTTTCCAAAGCTTCAACCATCAATTCAGCAATTTTACGGCTCTCAGCTTCACCCATACCACGACTTGTAATGGCTGGACTACCAACACGGATACCAGATGTCTTGAATGGAGACAATTGCTCGTAAGGAATACCATTCTTGTTCAAAGTAATATTAACTTCTTCAAGAACGTTTTGTGCAACTTTACCATTTTCAACAACTTTAGTAACATCAACCAAGAAGAGGTGATTGTTAGTTCCACCTGAGATAACACGGAAATCTGGATGTTGATTGAAAACGTCAGCCATGGCAGCAGCATTCTTGATGACATTTTCCCCATATTCTTTAAAGGCAGGATCAAGTGCTTCTTTAAGAGCAACAGCCTTAGCAGCAATAACGTGTTCCAAAGGACCACCTTGCAAACCAGGGAAGACCGCAGAATTCAATTTCTTAGCGATATCTTCATCATCAGTCAAAATCAAACCACCACGTGGGCCACGAAGCGTCTTATGAGTTGTTGTAGTTGTCACATGTGCATGAGGAACTGGACTTGGATGATGACCAGAGGCTACAAGACCGGCAATGTGCGCCATATCTACCATAAGGTAAGCTCCTACAGCATCAGCAATTTCACGGAATTTAGCAAAATCAATGATACGTGAGTAAGCTGAAGCTCCAGCCACGATGAGTTTTGGTTGTACTTCTTTAGCTTGAGCAAGAATAGCATCGTAATCAAGGAGTTCAGTTTCTTTATCAACGTTGTAAGCCACAAAGTTATAGGTCTTACCAGAGAAGCTAACTGGTGCACCATGTGTCAAGTGACCACCCGCTGACAAATCCATTCCCATAACCGTATCACCTGGTTGAATCAAAGACATGTAAACTGCTGCATTAGCTTGGCTACCTGAGTGAGGTTGCACATTGGCAAATTTAGCTCCAAAAAGTTCTTTGGCACGCTCAATAGCAAGAGACTCGACCACATCAATCACGTCTGTACCACCATAGTAACGTTTACCTGGATAGCCTTCTGCATACTTGTTAGTCAAGAGTGTTCCTTGAGCAGCCATTACAGCTTTAGATACCACGTTCTCAGAGGCAATCAACTCAATATTGTTTTGCTGACGTTCTGCCTCAGCATCGATGGCGTTCCATAGTTCAGGGTCAAATGCTTTGTAATCTTCTTTATCAAAAATCATAGAGGTCTCCTTTGAGGTCTAATGGGTTTCAATCAACTCACCCACATACAGTCGGAAATTATCTCACACTTCCATATGTCTCTGTTAGTCATTTATTCTATGGTCAACTCGGGTAGAGCCGCCAATAGGTCTTATCCTTTTATCAATTTAATAAACCGTTTCTGCATCTTATCACAAGTATAACCTACTTTTTCATAAAATGCATGCGCACCCAGACGATGGTCAGCAGAATTTAAGCGAATAAACTCATAACCGCGTCTTTTTGTTTCTTGCTCCAACCCTTCAAGTAAAATTTTACCGATCCCCATCCCTTGTCTTTGAGGTAAAACTGCTAAAGCCAAGATATTAAATCCTGCATTGGAATAGAGACATTCATAAACCTCTGCATGAACGTAGCCAAGGAGTTCATGACTAGCATCATCTTTATAACCTAGTAGAAAATGATGTGGGTCTTTGGATAATCTAGCTAGTTGACTAGCCGTTTCCTCTGAACTAAAGGCATAACCTAAAGCCTCTTTGTTAATCTCACAAATTGCTTCAACATCTGTCGCTATTAAATCACGTAGCATGTTATACCTCCTCGAAAGGGATTTTTGGTAGCTTAGCAAGAATGTCTTCTTGAGTGATAGAACCTTGCCGTAAAATTTTCACCTTGTTGCCAGATAAATCCAAAATCGTCGAATCTACACCTAACAAGGCATCATCATCTTGATAGCCAGTCACCTGAAAATCAAATTGGTCTCTTATTTGGTCAAAATAACGACCACTAGCCTTCCCAGACTTATTGGCTGAGGGACCAATTAAAGGACCTTCCGCTTGGATCAACTCTCTAGTAACAGGATGGTCTGGTAAACGGAAGCCAACTGTCGCCAAGCCTGAATTAATCCATCTGGGGACTTTATCATTAGCTTTTAAAATGATAGTCAAAGGTCCAGGCAAAAAAGCATCATACAATTGTTTTAAATACTTGGGCTGCTCTTTTGAATAAGCCAGGATATCTTCATAAGAAGCGACATTCAAATTCATGGCTTTATCCCTAGGACGATTTTTTAGCTCATAAACAAGGTTCACAGCACTCTCATCCAAAGCCTTAGCAAATAGACCATAGACAGTCTCTGTAGGAAGAACGACTGCGCCACCGTCAGACAAGATTTCTCTTAACACTTTCTTATTTTTCATCATCCATCACGACCATTCTATCTTGTCCAAATTGGTCCTTAAGGACACGCACTCGCTTATCAGGAAAATGTAGAGACAAGAGTTTCTTCAAATCCTGGCCCTGCTTATAGCCAATTTCAAAGTAGAGCTTTCCACTAGGAGTCAAATACTTATCTGCCTCCTCAATAATCTGTCTATAAATGACAAGTCCCTCTTCATCAGCAAACAAGGCCATCTTTGGCTCGCTAGCCAAGACATTGATACCAACTTCGTTCTTATCATTTTCAGAAATATAGGGAGGATTTGACACAATGATATCAAAACTGCCAGAAATATTTTCGAAAACATCCGATTGAACAAAGCTGATGGCTACCTGATTTAGCTTAGCATTCTCCTGGGCAAGCTCTAGCGCATCCACTGATAAGTCACTAGCTGTTACTTGCCAAAGAGGGCAACTCTTTTTCAGGGATACCGAAATAGCACCACTCCCAGTTCCAATATCAAGAACCTTAAGCTCTGTGCTTGGGTTTTCCGCTAAGATCAAGTCCACTAGTTTCTCAGTTTCAGGACGTGGAATCAAGACACGCTCATCAACCTGAAAACGTAAGCCATGAAAGTCTTCATAGCCCAAGATATACTGGGCAGGCTGGTGATTCTTTAGTTGGCTAAATGCATAAGCTAATAGCTCAGCGTCCTCCTCTGAAACTTCCTGACGCAATTGAAGAACAAAATGAGTCAAGTCCCATTGTTTCAAACCACGATAAACAAAGGAAAGGGCCTCTGGCTCTTCTCCAACAGCCTCAAGCTGCTTTTCATAGTCAGCCAGAACATCCGCTAAAATCATTTGTTAAGCTCTTCCAATTTTTGAGTTTGATCATAAAGAACAAGAGCATCAATGACTTCATCCATTTTCCCAGCCAAAATCGTATCTAATTTTTGAAGGGTCAAACCAATACGGTGATCCGTTACACGGTTTTGTGGGAAGTTGTAAGTACGGATACGTTCTGAACGGTCCCCTGTACCAACAGTAGACTTACGCTCAGCATCTTGTTCATCTTGAGCAATCTGTGCAAAGTGGTCCGCAACACGCGCACGGATAATCTTCATGGCTTTATCACGGTTCTTCTGTTGTGTACGTTCTTCTTGCATCTCTACTTTGATTCCAGTAGGAATGTGAACCATACGAACCGCAGTCGCAACCTTATTGACGTTCTGACCACCGGCACCAGAAGCGTGATAGATATCGACACGAAGGTCCTTAGGATCAATTTCGTACTCTACTTCTTCAACTTCTGGCATGACCAAAACAGTTGCTGTCGAGGTATGAACACGACCTTGACTCTCAGTCACAGGCACACGTTGCACACGGTGTGCTCCAGATTCATATTTGAGTTTAGAGTAGACTGATTGTCCTGAAACCATGGCAACCACTTCTTTGATACCACCGACACCATTGTAAGAAGCTTCCATGACCTCGAAGCGCCAACCTTGTGTTTCTGCGTATTTTTGGTACATAGCTAAAAGGTCACCTGCAAACAAGGCTGCTTCATCACCACCTGCAGCCCCACGGATTTCAAGGATAATATTCTTGTCATCATTAGGGTCTTTTGGCAAGAGAAGAATTTTCAAGCGTTCTTCATACTCTTCTTTAGCGGCTTTGGATTCTTTGAGTTCTTCCTTAGCCATTTCTTCCAAGTCAGGATCACCACTTGCTTCCTTAATCATCTCTTCAGCGTCTGAGATACTTTGGATGACTTGCTTGTACTCACGGTAAGCTGTCACAGTTTCACGAGTATTTGCCTCTTCACGTGACAACTCCATGAAGCGTTTAGTGTCTGAAACGACTTCAGGGTCACTAAGCAATTCACCCAATTCCTCATAACGGTCTTCAACTGCTTGTAACTGATCATAAATATTCATTTGTTATCTTTACTCCTTATATAACTAATAGTCGTTTTTAGGACTTATTCAAAGGGATTATGTTTTCTTGAGGTGGATTAAACCAGTGCTTTCGGCAAACGGAGATATAACTCTCGTGTCCTCCAATTTGAACTTGTGCTCCCTCATAAACTGGCTTACCATCTTCCATACGAAGAACCATGGTTGCCTTTCTCGAGCAATAATGACAAATGGTCTTGATTTCATCAATCTTATCAGATAAAAGCAAGAGATACTTAGACCCTTCAAATAGATTGTTCTGAAAATCATTTTTGAGACCAAAAGCCATCACTGGGATATCTAACTCATCAACAATTCTTGCCAAATCATAGACATTCGCACGGGTCAAAAACTGAGCCTCATCAACTAAAACACAGTAAGGTCGTGGATCCATATTAGCAATGTAACCAAAAATATCCGTATCATCACCAATAGGATAGGCCTTCCGTTTCATGCCAATACGACTAGAGATATAGCCGACCCCATCTCGATTATCCAAACGACTGGTCAACAATACTACTGGTTTTCCTTGTTCTTCGTAATTATAGGCAACCTTAAGAATCTCAATGGATTTCCCAGAATTCATGGTGCCGTAGCGAAAATAAAGTTGTGCCAAACCAGTCTCCTCTAAAATATGTATTGTACTTATTTTATCATAATTCCAAGCGTAAAAGGGAGGGAGACTGAACAATTTTTGAAAAAAGTTCGCCTCTCTCCCCTATTTTATGATAGGTTTAACTGATGTTCCAAATGGCTCAATTTTATCACCTTTATAAAGTTTTACCAGTCTATTTACTTCTTATGAATAGGCTTTAGCCAATTTTTCAAGGAGTTCTTCTTTCTCCTCATTGCTAGCAAATGAAGCTTCAATTGCCGTCTTATTATGAGCATAGAAGTCTTGAACTGAGCTATCAAAATGCTTGTGATAGAGTTCGTACTCTTTGGTCAGGTTTGTATCAGAAACGGTACGATTGTCCGTATTAATAGTAATATTAGCACCTGCCGCTTTCATTTTTAGATAAGGAAAATCAGCAACTGTAACGGCAGCCTTGGTCTGGAGATTACTTGTTAAACATAACTCTCCTGTGACACCATTTTTGACAAACTCTTCCAAAAGCTCAGGCTCTTGAGCCAAAATCGTTGCATGGCCATTACGCTTAATTCCCATGGCAATAGACGCAGCCAAAAAGGCAGGGCATCCACACTCACCAGCATGGAAAGTCATCGGACGGGTGTAACTTTGGACTTGTTCAATCAAAGGTTTAATCGCTTTAGGTCCATAATGATGCTCATCTCCGGCAAAATCAAAACCAACAAAGTCACTATTTTCAACTTCATTTGCTTCATCAAGAATACGAGCCGTTAATTCTTGATCTGATTGGCGCATACCACAAACTAGGGCCTTGGCTACAATACCAAATTCTTCTTGAGCTTGACGTAAGCCTTGACAAACAGCATCGATGGTCTCAGCGACAGTCAATCCCTTATCCATTGACAATTCTGGAGCAAAACGCACTTCAATATAGATAACATTTTCAAGAGCAGCCTGTTTAGCGACATCATAAGCCGCAATAGTCAAAGCTTCCTTTGTTTGAAGCAAAGGACGAATATAATCAAAAGCCTCAAGATAATCTAGGAGACTCTCACAGGTAGCCGGTGCTGTCACATGGTGTTTGAGCTCCGTATCGTCCTCAGGTAACTCAATCTGTGCCAAGTCAGCTAGGTGACGAATGGTTTCCAACGATAATGAACCATCCAAATGGCAGTGTAGTTCTGTTTTAGCCAACTTATGAAAATCAATAGCAGTCATTCTTTTCTTCCTCTCTAAACAATATGTTTTTATCAGATAAAAATTAATTTTTACTATCTTATCATTCTTATAGAAAAAGTCAAGGTGTCGCGCCTAATCGGACGTAGTAGATTCTTGAAATGCCATTAGCATTTTGTTAGGATGTAACTATCAAGAATACAAGGAGAAACTTTATGTCTGACTATATTTTACCAGAAGTTTGGGAAAACCCAACCTCTATGGGAGGTGCCTGGGGTGGCCTCAATCAACCTACAGCTGGTGCACGTTTTGAACAAACTTTACCTAAAGGTGACCAACCTTTCCAACTCTATACTCTTCCAACACCAAATGGTATCAAGGCAACTATCATGCTGGAAGAATTGAAAGAACTTGGTGTAACTCAAGCAGGTTATGACGCTTATCGTATTAAGATTGGTGATGGTGACCAATTCGGCTCAGACTTTGTTTCAATCAATCCAAACTCAAAGATTCCAGCAATGATGGATTACTCTGAGGACCAACCGGTTCGTGTCTTCGAATCAGCTAACATCCTCCTTTACTTGGCTGAAAAATTCGGCAAACTCATTCCAACTGATCACGCAAAACGTACGGAAGTTCTCAACTGGCTCTTTTGGCAAACAGGTGCTGCTCCTTTTCTAGGTGGTGGCTTTGGGCACTTCTTCCACTATGCACCTGAAAAAATCGAATATGCCATCAACCGTTTTGCCATGGAAGCCAAACGCCAACTTGACTTGCTTGATAAAGAATTAGCAACCAAACCTTATATTGCTGGTGATGAGTACACTATCGCTGATATCGCCATCTGGTCTTGGTATGGTCGTCTTGCTCAAGATAAGATTTGGGATAAGGCTGGTATTTTCCTTGATGTTAAAGAATACAAGCATCTTCAAGCTTGGACTGAAAAAATTGCCAACCGTCCAGCGGTTAAACGTGGACTTGAAGTTGACTATAAAGAGATCTAATTTTTATAACGGTTTGCCTAGGCCAACCGTTTTTCTATTGTTTCATGATATAATAGAAGCAAAATTATAAGGAGACATTCATGACTGTATTTCAAGCTATTTTAGAAAAAATCAAAGCCTACGACACTATTATTATTCACCGCCACCAAAGACCTGACCCTGATGCCATTGGTAGTCAGGTAGGACTGAAGGAAATTTTAAAAACAAACTTTCCAGATAAAAAGGTTCTTGCGGCAGGTGTCAATGAGCCTACCTTATCTTGGATTGCTGAGATGGATGAGGTAACTGACCAAGATTATGAAGGGGCGCTTGTTATTGTTACCGATACAGCCAACACCCCTCGTATCGACGACGACCGTTTTGATAAAGGTGACTTCCTTATCAAAATTGACCATCATCCTAATGATGATGCCTACGGTGATCTTCTACTTGTTGATACGACTGCTTCAAGTGCCAGCGAAATTGTGACTGACTGGGCCCTCAGCCTTGGACTTTCCTTGTCAGATGTTGCTGCTCGTGTTCTCTACAATGGTATTGTTGGCGATACAGGCCGCTTCCTATTTCCATCTACTACTCCTAAAACACTTCAAATCGCGGCTAAACTTCGTGAATACGACTTTGATTTTGCAGCAATGGCTCGTCGTATGGACAGTTTCCCTTTCAAAATTGCTAAACTACAAGGTTATGTTTTCGATAATCTAGAAGTTGATGAAAATGGTGCAGCTCGAGTTGTCTTGACACGAAAGATTTTGGATGAATTCAATGTCACTGATGCTGAAAGTTCTGCCATTGTTGGCACTCCAGGCCGTATTGATTGCGTCGAATCTTGGGCTATTTTCGTAGAGCAGCCTGAAGGGCATTACCGTGTCCGTCTGCGCAGTAAAAGTATTGTCATCAACGAGATTGCCAAACGTCATGATGGTGGCGGCCATCCACTTGCTAGTGGGGCCAATTCCTACAGCTTAGAAGAAAACGAACAAATCTATCAAGAAATCAAGGATACTGTTGCCCATGCAACTCACTAATCGTCGTGTACATCTCATGGGAACTGTGATTGACGTCTCTATCTATCATGAAGAACCAGAACCCCTGCTAGACCAAGTTGAAGCACTTCTACATACCTACAATAAGCGCTTCTCAGCCAATGACGACAGTTCCGAACTCATGAAAATTAACAAGGCAGCAGGCTTACATCCGGTGACAGTTCACCCAGAGCTTTTTGAACTTATTTCTCTTGGAAAATGGCATAGCTGCCAACCTGGAAGTCACCTTAATATTGCTATTGGGCCTCTCATTCAGACTTGGCGCATTGGTTTTTCTGATGCTAAGCTGCCTCTTCCTGAAGAAATTCGTCCACTCCTGGACATCATCAATCCCAATGCCATTCTTCTATCCGAGGAAAATCAAAGCGTTTTTCTAAAAGAAAAAGGGATGAAAATTGATCTTGGTGCCCTAGCAAAAGGGTATATTGCAGATCGTATTGCAGATTTTCTTAAAGCTGAAAAAGTAACCAGCGCCTTAATCAATCTCGGAGGTAATGTCCTAACCTTTGGACCAGCCCTCCATAATCCTGACCAAAAATGGCGAATTGGTATTCAAAATCCTAAGGAGACTAGAAACACAAATCTTATGGTGCTTGCTATAAGAGACCAGTCTGTTGTCACTTCGGGAATCTATGAACGTACTTTTGAGATAGATGGCAAAACCTACCATCATATTTTTGATAGCCAGACTGGTTATCCAGTCTCCAGTGACCTAGCCAGTCTTACCATTATTTCATCCCTCTCAGTGGATGGTGAAATTTGGACAACTCGTTTATTTGGCTCTAGTCTCGAACGCATTTTCCAGGAAGTTAGTTCACAAGCTGAGCTTGAAGCAATCATCGTTGATAAAGACAATCACTGCTTTCAGACAGGTGGCATTTACAAAATGCGAATTTCCTAAAAAATAGTAAAAAAGACTTGTCAAGAAGACCACCTTTTGATAAACTAAAATAGTTAAAAAAACTATGGTGCGGAAAGTACCATGGCAGAAAGGAAATATTTTAACATGAAAAAAGATATCCATCCAGATTACCGTCAAGTAGTATTCATGGACACAACTACTGGTTACCAATTCCTTAGCGGTTCAACTAAACACTCAAACGAAACAGTTGAATTCGAAGGTGAAACTTACCCACTTATCCGTGTAGAAATTTCATCAGATTCACACCCATTCTACACTGGCCGTCAAAAATTCACACAAGCAGACGGACGCGTGGATCGTTTCAACAAAAAATACGGTCTCAAATAAGCAACATCTTGTTGTTAAGCCATTCCGATTGGAATGGCTTTTTTGTATGCTCTTGAGTATAAACTCTCCTACTCCCATCTTTATAAAATAAAAAAACAGCTTCCATATGGAAACCGTTTAATCCTATTAGCCTGCTTTACCAATAGCCAAAGCCCAGATAAAGAAGAGAGCAAATCCGAACAAGAAGATCAAACCTGCAATAGCAAGTCCTTTCAACCAAGTTGGAAGGTCTTTCTTCTCTTTTGTAACAAGTACGTAATTCAAAAGCGCAAAGAAAGGTGTTGTAAGGAATGAACCAATCATGGCGAAACGAAGCATGGTTGCTACTTGACCTTGGAAGAAGAAAATAATGATGAGACCAAGAATAGCTGTCAAGGTCATCCAAACATTCAAAGGTGTTTGATTTTTTTCTTTTTGGTTAAACAAAAGACGAAGAGAAATTTCGTTAACACGTGAGTAACCATCAATAACGGTAATTACAGTACCAAAGATACACAAGAAAGCGATAAAGGTAATCAAATAGCGTGACCACTCACCAAGTACTGATGCGTACATACCAACAAACTGTGCAATATACTTAGCTGATGCTGCTTCTACAGGCTTACCAGTTGGATACTGAATAAGAGCCCCGAGTGCTACAAAGAATACCGCAAGAATAGCTGTTCCGATGTAACCAACGTTAAAGTCAAAGAGGGCATCATCAGTGTTGAAATCAACAGTTTTCTTTTTCTCAGCTGACCAAAGTGAGTTAATGGCTGAAATTTCAATTGGTGCTGGCATCCATCCAAGAAGTGAAACGATAAATGGAAGGGCTGCGAGCTGCCATGGTGTTTTTTCAACGAAGTCAGCACTGTACTCTGGGTGTTTGATTGCCGCAATAATAACTGCTGCTACTGTTGCAATAGTCAAAGCTGACATGATCCATTTAGCCATACCATCAAGAAGTTTGTAACCACCAAAGAGTAACATACCCCAGATAATGGCAACCAAAATAATTGACCATGTGGTAATACTCAAACCAAGCATTGGAAAGGCACTAGCAATGATGGCTGAACAAAGAATAGAAACTCCCGCAGTATTAACCAAAGCTGAGAAGACATTCAAAATGAAGAATACCCAAAGATAGAATTTACCTTTCTCAGCATAACCTTCAACGAGGGTTTTACCCGTATCTGCGGTATACTCGGCACCAAAACGGAAGAATGGGTATTTAAAGAGGTTGGCAAGAATAACCAAGCCTAGCAAGGCCCATCCATAAGAACCACCCGCTTGGGTTGATGAAACGATGTGGGAACCACCTACGGCCGCTGAGGCCATTAGGATACCGGGTCCCATTGCTTTTATTTTACTACGCCAGGTAGACTGACTAGATACACTTGTTTCTGACATAAGAAAATCTCCTAAAACAAATTTTCAGAATAATCTGAATTGATGTTTACCATTGTACACAATTGTTGGAATAATTTCAATAGCATTTCACATATTTTCTGAAAAATAGAAAAAAGCCATCCAAACGGATAGCTCTTTTACTATTTAGACAGTCCTGTAAAGAAATCTACGATAGCTTGCCAAATTTGTGCAAAAATATTTTTGCTGTTCTCAACCGCTTTGTTGGCATTAAAGTTTAGGTTGATTCCAGAGAAGGTATTACCAGCTTTCGAAACGATAGAATCTTTAAGTGAACTCAAGGTTGACTTAAAGCTAGCACTGTCAATGATTGAAGACTTAGATAAATTCATAGCAAAATTCACTAGAAGGTTAATTTGCGTATCAGAAAGATCCAAGTTGTAATTATTGATTGTTTGCTGAACAATCGTTTTAGCTTGGTCTTCAGTCAACTTATCCCCTTTATCAGCAACTGCTGATTTAATATCAGTCATAGCTACGTTAAGCTTATCGGCATCATAGTCACTCTTGCCTGAATTTTCCTCATTAATTTGAGAAAGGGTTTTAAGTTCCTCTTGCGCAAGCTCTTTGCTTTCATCTGAGACCTTAGCCCCATTTTGCTCAAGGGAATAGTAAATACCAGCCAAGGCACTTTCTCCAGTAACTGCAATCGGTGCTGCTACGGTAATCTTAGCATGTTCGATACCAAGTGTCGTTGCAGCATTACGGTACATATCTGGAGTGATTTTCGTGATATTTTGCGGTGTCACAATCTCTACACTCAAGGTTTCCTTAGCACCAAGCTTAGCAATCTTAACCGAAGAATATAGCTGAAGACTAGAATCATCTGCAACGTTCATAATATTCGCATATGCAGATGTCGTCAAGGTCTTGACATTAGTATCCTTACTACTGTCATACCCTAACAAATTCAAGGTTTCATTTCGCTGCTCTTCCGACAATGAATAACCCATCACATAGTCTGGTTGAACATAAGATTCATCAATAACCTTTTGGACTTGCGATGAGGTTGCTGCTTGCGCAACCGAAGTGAAGGCTGTTACTGAAGCCAATAAAGCCATCCCAGTAACAAGAAGTTTTTTCAATTTCATGTGTGTTTCCTTTCGAAAATAGAATATTATTCCATAATCTCCTAAAGGACGACTGGCTATGAGTCCAATCGTGAATTTATTATACCATGACTTAAAAAATTAAGGTCAAAAAAACTACTCGTGCAATTCCAAGGGAAGACCATCTGGATCAGCAAAGAAAGTCATCTTTTCACCGGTAAAAGTGTCTTTACGAATAGGTTGGCAGGAAATACCCTTTTCTTCTAAACTCTTGACAACTTCTTCAATATTAGTCACTCTAAAAGCTAAATGACGTAAGCCACAGGCCTCAGGATAAGACGGACGTTTAGGTGGCTCCACATAGTTCGGATCACTGGTCTTATTGCCAAAGATTTCAAGTTCTATATCCCCACAACGTAAGTCTAACTTATAATCATGACGTTCTGGACGGTGATTTTCCCGAATAATCTCAAAACCAAGTTTATTGACATAAAAATCTCGAGACAACTCATAATCAGAAACAATAATAGCAACATGGTGCACTGTATTTAAAAACATATTTCCCTCCATAGAAAAAGGCCCGAGGGCCCCTTTCTTAACTTTGAAATTGATTATATGATTTATTAAAGGCTTCAATGATGTCTGAACTTGCCTTGTCAAAATCTACCTGCGATTTCAATTCACCTTTGACTATTGTACGTTGGGTTGCTTCAGCATCCGTACAAGTTACCAAAGTAACTTCAGACTTGCCTGGTGTATCATCAACCACTGCTACTTCGGTTGGTTGGACAACCTTGACCTCACTAATGACATAAGTATAGACCTTATTTTTATCCGTAAGATAGATTTTCATGCCTTCCTTAGCCTTATCTAGCGGTGAAAATAGCATGTCAGATGCACCAGCAATACCAAAGACGTGGTGACTAGCTAGTGAATAGTTATTTTCACCACCCATGACTTGGTCTTCTTTCATAGTTCCGGCACCGTAGGTCAACTCAGTATTGCCAAGTCCTTTGAAAATAGGAAGATTGATACCCACCTCTGGAATGGCAATGCCACCAACGACTGGAAGTTCTTGAGCATCCATCTGTGCTTGCAAGACAGACTCTGTACTAATTGATTTAACGGTATCAAAGTCAAAGCTCGTCTTAGCTTCCTTGTTTTTCTCAATAGTCTTTTTAGAAACCTTGCTCACTTGATACTTATTGGTATTCCAAGCAATTACTGTATTTCGAATAGATTTATTAAAAATCAAGGCCAAACCAACAACCAAGAGAACAACAATCAACACCCAGCGAAGAATATCCAGCCACTTACGGCGTTTTTTTGTTGCTTTATTTTTCTTATCTTTGCTCATTAGTTGTCACCACTTTCTTGGTCTTCGGAAGCTTGTTCAACTTCTTCTGGTTCAACTAAAGCAAAGGTTACAATACGAGCAGAGTCATCCAAACGCATGACCTTAACCCCTTGAGTAGCACGACCAGTTTGAGAGATATTAGCAACGGCAGTACGGATGATAACACCTGTATCTGTGATGACCATGATATCCTCATCACCAGAAACTGTGACAATACCTGCTAGGTTACCATTCTTCTCTGTGATATTAGCAGTCTTGATACCTTTACCACCACGTCCCTTCGTTGGGTATTCAGTAGCTGAGGTACGCTTACCGTAACCGTTTTCAGTGATAATCAAGACTTCTTGGTCTTCTGTAATGGCAGCTGCACCAACAACTTGGTCACCATCACGAAGAGTTACCCCTTTAACACCGGCTGCCATACGGCTCATGCTTCGAATAGTGTCCTCTTTGAAGCGTACACTGTAACCAAATTTGGTACCAATGACAATTTCTTCATTACCAGTAGTCAAGAAGACATTGATTAGCTCGTCACCTTCTCTAAGTTTCAAAGCAATCAAACCGTTTTGACGGATGTTCTTAAATTCTGCTTCTTTGGTACGCTTAACCAGACCTTGACGAGTTACAAAGACAAGGTGATTATTTTCAGAAGCTTCATCACTCTTAGCGTTAATGACAGTTTGAATGGTCTCACCTTCGTCCAACTTCAAGAGATTAACAATAGGTAAGCCTTTTGCTGTACGACCATACTCAGGGATTTCATACCCCTTGAGACGGTATACACGCCCCTTATTAGTCATGAAGTAAAGGTGATCATGAGTACTTGTTGAGACAATATCTCGAACAAAGTCATCATCGTTAACACCAGTACCTTGGACACCACGTCCTCCACGTTTTTGTGAACGGAACTCGTCTTGGGCTAAACGTTTAATATACCCCTTATTTGAAAGAGTGATAACAACATCTTCTTCTTCGATGAGATCTTCATCTTCAAGAGAAACGACTTCTCCGACCATAAGTTCTGTACGACGAGCATCTGCGAATTTACGCTTGCTTTCGTCCAATTCTTCCTTGATGATAGCAATGACACGTTCTGGTTTGGCCAAAATATCAGCTAAATCAGCAATCAAGGCAAGGAGATCATTATACTCATTTTGAATCTTATCACGTTCCAAACCTGTCAAACGACGCAAACGCATATCAAGAATAGCTTGACTTTGACGTTCCGTGAGTTCAAAACGAGCCATCAACTCAGCTTGAGCCTCAGCATCAGTTTGACTGTTACGGATAATCGTAATCACTTCATCCAAATGATCAAGAGCAATCAGCAAACCTTCTAAAATGTGGGCACGTGCTTCAGCCTTATCCTTGTCAAACTGTGTACGACGGACCACAACTTCTTGTTGGTGAGCAATATAGTCAGCCAAGATTTGACGCAAAGAAAGAATTTTAGGAACACCCTTTTCAATGGCCAACATGTTGAAGCTAAAATTAGTCTGAAGTTGCGTTAATTTGAACAAATTATTCAAGATAACATTGGCCGAAGCATCACGACGCACTTCGATGACAAAGCGCACCCCTTCACGAGAAGACTCGTCACGGACTGCTGTAATCCCCTCAATACGTTTTTCTTGTGCTAAACGAACGATATGTTCATGAACCTTGGTCTTATTGACCATGTAAGGAAACTCAGTGACAACAATACGCTCACGACCTGATTTAGTTGTTTCAATTTCGGTACGCGAACGAAGGACAATAGAACCCTTACCAGTCTCATAAGCACGGTGAATACCAGATTTCCCCATGACCAAACCTCCAGTTGGGAAGTCGGGTCCAGGAAGGACTTCCATCAGTTCACGTGTTGTGACTTCAGGATTATCCATCATCAATTTGACAGCATCAATCGTTTCAGCCAAATTGTGTGGTGGAATGTTAGTTGCCATACCAACGGCAATCCCTGTCGCACCATTGACAAGAAGGTTGGGAATACGTGACGGAAGAACAATTGGCTCACGTTCTGATCCATCATAGTTATCTTGAAAATCTACAGTATTCTTGTTAAGATCACGTAGCATTTCCAAGGCGATTTTAGACATACGCGCCTCAGTATAACGCTGAGCAGCAGCCCCATCTCCGTCCATAGAACCAAAGTTCCCGTGACCATCAACCAACATGTAACGGTAGCTCCACCATTGTGCCATACGGACCATGGCTTCATAGATAGATGAATCCCCGTGTGGGTGATATTTACCCATGACATCCCCGGTGATACGGGCAGATTTTTTATGCGGCTTATCAGGTGTCACCCCAAGCTCATTCATTCCATAAAGAATACGACGTTGTACAGGTTTTAAACCGTCACGAACATCTGGAAGAGCACGAGACACGATAACACTCATGGCATAATCGATAAAGCTCGTCTTCATCTCAGACGTCAAATTAACGTCAATTAAATTATTATCTTGCACTCTAAAAATGCCTCTTTTCTTTCATTCAAATCATTCCAAACTCTAATAAAAGAGTATAGAAGATTTCTATAATATTATACCATAAAACGCTTTATTTTTCAGTTGTGTAAAACGCTTTCATCCATTATTTACTTAATATTTCGTGACATCCATCACTTAAAGTGGTAGAATAAGCAGTGTATGGGGTAACCCAATTAAAAAAAAGGAGATGTTTAGACCCATGACTGCAACTAAACAACACAAAAAAGTCATCCTCGTTGGTGACGGTGCCGTAGGTTCATCTTACGCTTTCGCACTTGTAAACCAAGGTATCGCTCAAGAACTTGGTATCATCGAAATTCCACAATTGTTCGAAAAAGCTGTTGGTGATGCGCTTGACCTTAGCCACGCGCTTGCTTTCACTTCACCTAAAAAAATCTACGCAGCTAAATACGAAGACTGTGCGGATGCTGACCTTGTAGTTATCACTGCTGGTGCTCCACAAAAACCAGGTGAAACTCGTCTTGATCTTGTTGGTAAAAACCTTGCTATCAACAAATCTATCGTTACTCAAGTTGTTGAATCAGGCTTCAAAGGAATCTTCCTTGTAGCAGCTAATCCAGTTGACGTATTGACTTACTCAACATGGAAATTCTCAGGATTCCCTAAAGAACGCGTTATCGGTTCAGGTACTTCACTTGACTCAGCTCGTTTCCGTCAAGCACTTGCTGAAAAACTTGATGTTGACGCTCGTTCAGTTCACGCCTACATCATGGGTGAACACGGTGACTCAGAATTTGCCGTTTGGTCACACGCTAACATCGCCGGTGTAAACCTTGAAGAATTCCTTAAAGATACTCAAAACGTTCAAGAAGCTGAATTGGTTGAATTGTTCGAAGGTGTTCGTGATGCCGCTTACACAATCATCAACAAAAAAGGTGCTACTTACTATGGTATCGCCGTTGCCCTTGCTCGTATCACTAAAGCTATTCTTGACGATGAAAATGCAGTACTTCCATTGTCTGTATTCCAAGAAGGTCAATATGGTGTAAGCAACGTCTTTATCGGTCAACCTGCTATCGTAGGTGCACACGGTATCGTACGTCCAGTTAACATCCCATTGAACGATGCGGAACAACAAAAAATGAAAGCTTCTGCTGACGAATTGCAAGCTATCATTGATGAAGCATGGAAAAACCCTGATTTCCAAGAAGCTTCAAAAAACTAATCTAACATTAGTTAAATAAAAGTCTCCAGTAGGAGGCTTTTTTCGTATTAAAAAAAGAAAAAACAGCTAATTCGACTGAATTAGCTGTTTAAAATTATTTAGCTGAGATAGCTGCTTTAGCAATATAGCTAAGCGGTTGGTTAAAGTGTGGCAAGAAGAACAAATCAAGCAATTGAAGACGGTCAATAGTTACACCTTCTTGGATAGCCAATGAGAACATGTGGATTCCCATAGAGATGTCCATACGTGATACCATTTGAGCACCAAGAACTTTGCGTGTATCTTTGTCATAAACGATCTTGATTGTAACGTCTTCATTTTCATCTTCCATGAAGGCAGCTTTTTGAAGATCTGTTGATTCTACTACTGCTGGATTGAAACCAAAGCGTTTTGCTTTTTCTTCTGTCAAACCAGTAGATACCATGTTCAAACCATAGATTGAGATACCATTTGATCCTTGAACACCGTTTGATTCAACATCGCCACCACCGGCATTATGACCACCGACAATACCAGAACGAACAGCGTTTGAAGCCAAGGCAATGTAGTTGACATCTTCAAGGGCATTGTCATAAACGGTAGCACAGTCACCAACTGCATAAACGTCTTTGATTGATGTTTCTTGTTTCTTATTAACAAGATAAGCCCCATTACGGAATGTTTCCAATTTACCAGCACCAAGAGCTGTGTTAGGACGGAAACCTACTGCAAGGACAACCATGTCGACATCGTAAGCATTTTTATCAGTGACGATACGTTCAACTTTAGTATCACCTTCAACTGCCTTAACAGTTTCACCAAATGCCAATTTAATACCGTGGCTTTCCATATTTTTAGCCATAAGTTCAGTCAAGTCATGGTCGTAATAACCTGCCAAACATGTATCAACAACGTCGATAAGGATAACTTCTTTACCATGACGTTGGAAAGCTTCAGCCAATTCAACACCAATGTAACCAGCACCTACAACCGCTACACGTTTGATATCTTGAGATTTGTCGTTCAACTTATCAATAACTTCTTGAGCATTTTGGAAAAGTTTAACGAATTGAAGGTTTTCAAGTGTAGCTTCGAAAGTACGGCTACCTTCTTTAATTTCAGCACCTTCGATTGGAGGTAAGATTGGTTGAGACCCAGTAGCCAAAATCAATTTGTCATATGATTCAACGTGCTCTTTACCATCTACAAGGGCTGTAACAGTTTTACCATCAAAGTCAATAGACTCAACTGGTGAGTTCATATAAACTTTAGCACCCTTGCTTTCAAGTCCTTCTTTGTTGGCATAGAAAAGACCGTCAGAACCTGAGATTTGATTACCGATCCAAAGAGCCATACCACAACCCAAGAATGAAATGTTAGAGTTTTGGTCGAAAACAACTACTTCATTTTGGTCTCCGTAATTATCGAGAATAGTATTAATACTAAAAGTACCAGCGTGGTTAGCACCAACAACTACGATTTTTGACATAAGTTTATCCAACTTTCTTTTGATAATAGTTTACCATTTTATTCTACCATAATCAGAAAACGGTTACACCTTTTATGCTCAGACTTTGTTACTTTTTGAACAAATTAAGTTTCTATGCTCAAAACCCATGTAGAACATGTCAAAATAGGTAGAAAATCGCTTTATGATGACGGTTACCTTTCTTAACACCATCACTGTCTTACCAAATCCTAGAAAGTTACTTTGCTTTAAAATATAAAAAAAGAGTGAGTAACTTTCTCTTTAGAGAATGTCAACACTCTTTTATCTCTATACTAACTCATTAAAATCCCAAACGTCTGTCCAACCTTCATAAAATTCTGGTTCGTGACATACCATAAGGATACTGCCCTTGAAGGCCTGAAGAGCACGCTTCAATTCATCCTTGGCGTCAACATCCAAGTGGTTGGTAGGTTCATCCAGAACAAGAACATTATTTTCACGATTCATAAGGAGACAGAAGCGAACTTTAGCCTGTTCCCCACCAGAAAGCACTTGAATTTGGCTTTCAATATGCTTAGAGGTTAATCCGCATTTGGCTAGAGCCGCACGGACCTCAGCTTGATTTAAGGCTGGGAAGGCATCCCAAACCGCTTCAAGAGGCGTCTGACGTGACCCTTCTGCTTCTTGCTCAAAGTAACCTAGATCAATAAAGTCACCTGTTTCAACTTCTCCTTCGAGTGGTTGAATAATACCAAGCAAGCTCTTAAGCAAAGTAGTCTTACCGATACCATTGGCACCCACGATAGCTACTTTTTGATTACGTTCGAAGGTAAGATTCAAAGGAGCCTTGGTCAAAGGGCGGTCGTAACCAATAACGAGGTCTTTGGTTTGGAAAATAAAGCGTCCAGGCGTACGACTTTCCTTGAAATGGAATTCAGGTTTTGGCTTCTCAGCCTGCAACTCGATAATTTCCATCTTATCCAATTTCTTCTGACGAGACATGGCCATATTTCGAGTAGCAACACGTGCCTTGTTTCGGTTAACGAAATCTTGAAGGTCTGCAATTTCCTTTTGCTGACGTTCATAGGCAGCTTCCAATTGTGCCTTTTTCATAGCATAGACAGATTGGAAATTGTCATAATCACCTGCATAGCGAACCAAGTCTTGATTTTCAACATGATAGACAATGTTAATCACATCGTTAAGGAATGGAATATCGTGAGAAATGAGGACAAAGGCATTTTCATACTCTTGAAGATAGCGTTTAAGCCAAGCAATGTGTTCAGCATCCAAATAGTTGGTTGGCTCATCGAGAAGTAAGATATCTGGTTTTTCAAGCAATAACTTAGCCAAGAGAATCTTGGTACGTTGACCACCTGAAAGGTCCATTACATCTGTATCCATACCAAAATCCATGACACCTAGTGCACGGGCAACCTCGTCAATCTTAGCATCTAGTGTATAGAAATCACGCGTTTCCAAGCGATCCTGAAGCTCACCCACTTCTTCCATCAGAGCATCAACGTCAGCTCCTTCATCAGCCATAGACATGTAAATCTCGTTGATACGTTCTTCAGTCTTAAAGAGCTCATCAAAAGCCGTACGAAGAACATCACGAACGGTCATTCCCTTTTCAAGAACAACATGCTGATCCAAGTAACCCGCTGTAACGTACTTAGACCACTCTACCTTACCTTCATCTGGTTGCAATTTCCCAGTAACGATAGACATGAAGGTTGACTTTCCTTCACCGTTAGCACCGACAAGACCGATATGCTCACCTTTGAGCAAACGGAATGAAACATTTTCAAAAATAGCACGGTCACCAAATCCGTGACTAAGATTTTTGACTTCTAAAATAGACATAGCATATCTGGGCTGAACCTGCCTTCAGCCCTTTCCTTTCTTGACATTAACTTTACTATTTTACCATTTTTTAGTGAAAATTTGGACCTCTGCTCCTGGAAAATTAAAAAGAAAAAGCAGGACTAACCTGCTAAATCTTTAGTTTCTCTGTAAAATACGTTTGAAGACAGGATAGAGGAGAGGCACAGCAATGATAGTCACTACTGATGTCCCAAAGGTCCCACCAATTTTAGTAAGTGCCAATACCATGGCTGCATTGAGTGGTAAAGCCGCAACAACACTATTAATAATCGTATACTTAATAAAATTCAAAATAATTTTGGTCACTGCCGCTATGACTCCAATGATTATGATGTTAGCCATTTTGTCATTTGATTTTAGAAGCTTTTCAAAAACAAGATAGAGAACATAACAAACAATCAAAGATTCTAAAATAGTAATCCAGACCTCAGCAGCATAACCATTGAAAATATCAAATAGCCCTAACCCTACTGTTGCGACTAGCGCACCTTTTCTGGCACCGAAAATCAAAACAGCAATCACAACTAGGGCATTTCCCAGATGGACAAATTGAGGTCCAAAAGGAATACGAATAAACTGTACACTCACAATAATTAAAGCTGCATACAAACTTAATTCAACTAATTCACGTGTTTTATCATTTTTCATTTTTCTCCTCCAATAGGGCATTAAAACCACTGAATAAATAACCGATATGGGGCTCATAGCAAAGACCATATTTTAAAGGACGACCATCAGACAGTGTTGACGAAAGAACCCTATCTATAACATTCAAGGCCAAATCACAAACCTTTAGTAAATCAAGATTATAAAAGTAACCTGCTGATAAGATTGCCGTTAGTAAATCGCCGCTTCCATAAAAATGATTACCATAACGTTTTTGCATGCGATAAATCGTTTCATTCGTCTCTTTATCAAAATAAGCCAACCCAATTTTATCTGTCTCAAATGAGATACCTGTTAAAATAACTTTTCGAGGTCCAAGCTTGGTCAATTCTCTCAGAAGCTTTTCAATAGTGGCCTCATCATAGGAACCTGCTTCAAGATAGGTAGTATCCGTCAACAAAGCAGCTTCTGTCAGATTGGGAATGATGACATCTGCCTGTTGACAGAAATCCTTCATGGCTTCTACATAGTTTCTATCAAAACCTTGATAGAGACGACCATTGTCACCCATAATAGGGTCAACAAATAGAGCTATCTGTTTATCACGAGCCAATTGACCTACACGTTTTAATGCTTCTTCTGACTTAAAATAACCACTCACAAGGCCATCTACTATAAAATCCAAGTGTTCCCACTGCTTACAAAATCCTTTTAGGTCATCCGTAAGATCCCGTACATAGATATTTTCAAACTCCCCTGTGTGCGAAGATAAAAGAACTGTTGGTAGGAGAAGGACTTCAGTTTGACAGGCTGACATGATAGGAAGGCTACTAGTCAAAGCAACCTTACCTAGACCAACCAGGTCATTGGCAACAATTACTTTGGTCATCTATTTTCCTTCCCAGGTCTTTTTAAACTGTTTAACAAAACCTGTGTGGAAATAAATGTAGTAGGCCACTCCTAAACCAAGAATAGCAGCTACAATGTCAAAAGGAATCTTCATAATAGCATAGGCAGGCGTACCATAGATAAAGGCTCTTCCTAATCCATAACCGACTAAGTCAATAATAGCCCCAATCAAGAGACCTAACACTGCCCTAGACTTACTCAATTTTCCTAAGCGGCCTCCAACAATGAGTGCAATAGTGAGAACTTGAAGGCTATGTGTTACTAGAGTTACCCACATAGGAAGGGGGTAGAAAAGAAAATCTCCAATAAAGGAACCTACTCCGGCAATAATAACTGCTTCTGTAGGTGGGAAAATTAAACCAACTAGGAAAATAATAATCCCGTTAAAATAGAAATGACCTCCTGGCACAGGAATGGATAAGAGACTAGAGCTCAAAATAATGACAAGTGCCATGAAAAATGCAGAAATGGTTAAACGTTTTGGTGACATACCTAAAACTCCTTAGTCAATAAATATAGTATAAGTTTATGAAAATTCTGACGATTAAACAAGATAGTATTTTCAATACTGTATGGGTACAGATTTAAGACAATAAAAAAACACCACACATTCATGTGGTAATAAAACTTATTGAGCTTTTTTATCAAAGTATTTGACAGGTGCCTTTTCAAGATTTTGTAGTGAAAGCTTGGCAGTCGCGTTAGCCTCAGTACCGTAATCAGAGAAATCAATGCTAAGATCATGATCAAAATCAGCAACGGCATAGTCAACAACGATTTCTTTAACTTCCTTAGGAGCAATCTTGGTCTTATTTGCAATCTTATCTCGGTCATCATCTTTAGAAAAGACCAATGTAGCAACCTTCACTTCTTCCTTTTCTTGTTTTACATCAAGGACTACCTTCATCAAAAGAGTGTAGGCATTCATGGTTTCTTTACTTGAGTTGGTAAGTTTATAGTGAACGCGTACAGCTTTTTGACCTTCTGGTGATTCGATTTTAGTTGCAGAAAGAACTTGTACACTAGCATCTTGTCCTGTAAATAGCATTTTGTTTTTATCGTAGGTCCAAGTAGGCTCTTTCTCTGGTGTGCAAGCTGACAAACCGATAATGGTTAAGCATGCAAGAGCCAGAAGTCCTAAGATTTTCTTAAAAGTCATTCTTATAATCTCCTTAAACTTATTTGAAAGGGGAATTTAGTTTTACCTTACAACCTTTTTATTATGTCAAAATCTAATAATCTTGTCAAATATCTCTAGGCCTCTTGCCCTTAGAAGTCAAGTAGGGTAAAATAAGGAAAAATCTGTAAGGGGTCAGTTATGAGTATTTATCACGATATTGTCGAGACCATCATCAAAAATATCCAAAATGGGACTTTGAAAAAAGGGAGTAAGCTCCCCTCTATTCGTCAACTAAGCCAGACTTATGCCTGTAGTAAGGATACAGCCCAAAGGGCACTCTTGGAACTCAAGTATCAAAACTATATTTACGCCGTACCCAAAAGTGGCTATTACGTCCTTGAAGGTCGCAATGAAGTCGATAATAAGGTGCTTCTTAACCTTAACGATTACAATCAATTGGCCTACGAGGATTTCAAGCTTTGTTTAGATGAAAGTTTGGCGGGTCACCAGGACTACCTCTTCAACTATTATCATGAACAAGCCGGACTCAAAGAGTTGCTTGAAGCCTTAAAGAGTCGATTAATTGCTGACGATATTTATGTAAATTCGGATCAGATTGTCATAACCTCAGGAAGCCAACAGGCCCTCTACATTCTTTCACAGATGGACTTTGGTAATGGTGGCTACAAAATTCTCTTAGAACAACCTACCTATCATCGTATGAACCAGCTCGTCAACCGTCAAAATCTAGCTTATGAGACGATTAACCGTGGTTTTGATGGTTTAGATTTTGACCGCTTGGAAGAGTACTTTAAGTCTGGACAGATTAAGTTCTTCTATACCATTAGTCGTTACTCCAATCCTCTTGGATTAAGCTATTCTGCCAGTGAAAAAGAAAAGCTAGCCCAACTTGCCAATCAGTACAATGTTTATATCGTCGAGGATGACTATATGGGAGACTTTAGCGATAGTAAAAATCTCCCGATTCACTACTATGACACCCAAAATCAGACCATCTACATCAAATCCTTTTCCATGGCTCTTTTTCCAGGTTTGCGTCTAGGTAGCCTTGTCTTACCTCCTAATCTTAAGTCTACCTTTTTGAGCCACAAGGGACTTATTGACTATGATACCAATCTCATCATGCAAAAAGCACTTTCCGTTTATCTCGAAAATGGCATGTTCCAAAAAAACATTAAAAAACTTGGTGACCTCTTTCAACAAAACATGGCTAAAAGCCAAGCAATCATTGAAAAATATAAGGTTAGCATTCCTTATCAGATTTCCCCTAGGCATGTGACTTGGCAACTTCCTAAGGAGTTTTCACTTGAAAAATTCAAAGCCCACAAGCAGATTCGCTTTTTAGAATCCTCCTTTATTAGACCAACTTCTGAAACTTATCTGCAAGTAGGTCATGGACAGGAACTGGAATCCTTTATAAAACTTTTAAAAAAGACAAAGTGACAATTAGACACAAAAAAAGCCATCGCTTGATGGCTTTTCTTATTTAGTCTGCTCAAAGCGTAGGTGGACAATGACCTTGTCACCATAACCGTTACGCTCCAAATCTCGTTGCAAACGGTATGAAATATAATGCTCGGCAATATTGATAAAGCCTGCTTCCATGAGACGATTTTCAACCAATGACTGAATCATGTTAATGGTTGGGCGTTCTACCTGAGCATCTTGAAGATCAAGCACTACTTTTTTCGTCACTTGAGCAAGGTTTTGGCGCCAAGTATCATCAAGAACATACACAGTCTGTGCTGCTTTTAAGATGGCTTGGTAAATTTTATCAGGATCAAATTCAGCAACTTGACCATTACGTTTAATAATTTGCATGGCTACCCTCTTTTCATGGCTTTTTCTTTTATTATGCAGAGAATTTACATATTTGTCAAGTGCAAATCCCTGAAAGAGCTATCCAGACTGCTTATTCCCAGAATTTAGAAATGTAAACTGGTTTGCCATGTTTATCAAAGGAAAGGGTTGCTGTGTAGGACTCTGACTTATGATGGCGCATATAATTAGCGATTCTCTTGTCACCGTTTATCAGGTGAATGTCATAAGTCTGCCCGTCAGAGCTTACAAAGTGAGCATTAATCCTAGCACTACTCGTTTTTGTCCCAACATGACTAATATCTATTTGTTCAACTTGACCATCAATGGTTTTAGCTATAGGACCTCTATAGTCTTTGTAAATAGTGACGGTAGCCAAAACATCATCAACTAAAACATAGGTCATTCCGAAAACGAACAGATAAACTATTGGGATGACAATGAAAGATAATTTACTTTTGCGGAACGTTTCTTTATGCCAAGCCCAAATATCCCGAGGTGACATAGTTAAAAACTTTTTAATATATTGATGAACGAGTAACCTGTAGACTAATAATACAAATATTACTTGCCCCAAGGGATAAGCAAAACTGGGTAAACCATCAATCAGAACATTGACTTTATCAGATTCAAAAGTGTAATGTCCTAATACCCCATCAAAAAACTCTAAAAACAAATTAACTCCTTTTTGTAATATAGTCTAGTCACTTAAAAATCCATCTTCTCAGATGGATTTTTTAACTATTAACGTACCTCTGCTTCGACTTTCTCAGTAAGAGCTTTGGTGATTTTTTCCATGTATTTAGCAACTTCTTCGTCTGTGAGGTTGTCATTTGGATTTTGGAAAGTAAGGCTATAAGCCATTGATTTCATTCCAGCACCAAGTTTTTCACCTGCGTAAACGTCAAAGAGTTTAACGGCAACCAAGCGTTTCACTCCTGCAGAGTAGATAGCATCAAGAACTTCTTGATGAGTAATTTCTGCCTTGAGAAGAAGGGCGATATCACGTGATACTGCAGGGAATTTTGTGATTTCAACAAATGGTTGAGCCGGTTGCAAGGCTGCTTCTACAGCACTAAGGTTAATTTCAGCCACATAAGTTTCTGGAATACCGTAGTTTTTAGCAGTTTGTGGGTGAACTTGACCAAGGAATCCAATCGTTTGACCATCCAGGACAATAGCAGCTGTACGACCTGGGTGCATACTTGCTAGGTCTTTTGTCGGTACATAATCAACTGAAACTTCAAGTTTATCAAAGAGAGCTTCAACAATCCCTTTAGCATAGAAGAAATCAACTGGTGTTGCTTTAGTTTGGAAATCTTTTTCAGCTACAAGACCAGAAATAGCGAAGGCAAAGGTATTGATTTCATTTGGCAATTCCTCTTTTGGATTGCCATTTTGTTCAAAGACCTTACCGATTTCGTAAATAGCAACGTTACTATTCTTACGGTTAACATTGTAAGCAACAGTATCAAGCATACCAGAGACCATGTTCTGACGGAGGGCTGAACGGTCAACAGTCATTGGCCACATCAACTCAGTCAAGTTAGTAGGTGTCACAGCAAATTCAACAGCTTTTTCAGGTGTAGTCAAAGCATATGAGATGATTTCCGTCAATCCAGCACCTTCAGCAATGGTACGAACCTTACGACGAAGCGCTTGTGTTTCAGTCAACTCACCAGCTGTTCCTGCTGCCTCTGGAAGTGTCGTAGGCAATTTTTCATAGCCGTAGATGCGTGCAATTTCCTCAACCAAGTCTGCTTGGATACTGATATCCCAACGACGACGTGGTACAGATACTGTGAACTTATCAGCATCACCAGTCAATCCAAAACCAAGTTTTGCAAACACATCTTCAATATCCGCAAAAGTCAATTCTGTACCAAGGCGAACATTTACGTAGTCAAGGCTTGTAGAAACTTGAACTGGCTCTGTGTCAACAGATCCCGCTTGAACACGGCCTGCAAGCACCGTTCCATTTGCCAATTCTTGCAACATAGCTGCAGCAAAATCAAGTGCTTCAAGGACAGTATCATTATTGATACCTTTTTCAAAACGTGATGATGATTCTGAACGAAGGTTGAGACGGCTACTTGTCTTACGAACTGATTTACCATCAAAAACAGCAGCTTCGAGAACGACATTTTTAGAATTGTTGTCAATTTCAGTTGAAGCACCACCCATAACACCTGCGAGAGCAACTGGTTTGTCAGCAACTGTAATAACAATATCTTCAGCAGTCAATTCACGTTCTTCACCATCGAGAGTGACTAATTTTTCCCTATCACGTGCATCACGCGCAACAATGTGTGAATCTTCAAATTTATCCAAATCGAAGGCGTGCATTGGTTGTCCAAAGTAAAGAAGAACATAGTTTGTCACGTCAACCACGTTGTTGATTGGACGGATACCAGCATTCATAAGAAGGTTTTGCAACCATTGTGGACTTGGTTGAACAGTAACATTCTCAACCACACGACTAGCATAAGTAGCCACTTTATCACTTTCAATGGCTACTGAAATCTTATCAGAAGCTGGTTTGCTGTCTTCAGTAACCGTTTTTTCTGGGAAGTGGACAGACTTGCCATAGATTGCAGCAACTTCATGTGCCACACCACGCATAGAAAGAGCATCCGCACGGTTAGGTGTGATTGACAATTCGATGATTTCATCATCAAGGTCAAGATATGGGAAAATGCTATCGCCAGGAACGGCATCTTCTGGCAAAATTTGGATACCATCCGCAAATTCCTTAGGAATAATGCTATCTGGAAGTCCAAGCTCTGCCAAAGAACAGATCATACCGAGTGATTCCATGCCGCGAATCTTACCTTTTTTGATCTTGTAGTTATCCGCAATACGGGCACCAGGAATAGCAACAATTACCTTGATACCAGCAGTGACATTTGGAGCACCACAAACAATTTGACGTGGACCTTCAGCATCTCCTGTATCTACTTGACACAAGTGCAAGTGTGTGTCAGGCACATCTTCACATGACAAGACATGACCAACAACCAATTTTGACAAGCCCTCAGCAGGTGTCTCAACACCTTCCACTTCAATACCTGTCGTCGACATTTTTTCAGCGAGTTCAGCAGTGGTAACATCCACATCAACCAACTCTTTTAACCATTTATAACTAACTAGCATAATTATGATATTAAGACCGTGTCCTTGCTTTGCAAGGACCAAAGTGACAAGATTTTAGGAAGTCGCCTGAAATCCTGATTTCAGTAGCGACTTATCTAAATCTCGAACTTTGAGGTCGTATTCAAATCCTTTCTATAAAATTATCAGTTCAACTGATAAATGAGAGAAGAGTTCAAACCTCTACTTAAGCGGGTTCAAATCCTTTCCGTAATTTAGGAATATGTATATCTGATATAAGAGGAAGACGAACTAACACGTTTAACCGCCTTATAAACTCCTCTCAATCAACTTAATAAGCGGTTTATAGTTTTAATTTAAGCAACCAGTCTCGGTCTACTTTACCATCACCAACTGGAAAATCGTGTTCGGCGAATTTTTCGAAGCCATATTTATCGTAAAATATCTGTGCTTTGAAATTCCTTTCCCAAACACCCAACCAGGCCCAATCACAACCTAGATCACGAGCTTCTTGTAAGGCAAACTCAAAGAGCTGCTTACCCAAGCCCATGCCTTGGAAGGCCTGACTGATATAAATACGTTGAATTTGAAAGGCATTATCCAAGTGCTGCTCTGTTTGAGCAGAACCTACATTAGTCTTTAGAAAACCTGCCTTTTCACCATCAACAAGAATGAAAAAGTAACGCGATTCTTCATGAGTGATTTCATCTAAGAGAACTTCCTCAGAAAGTGCAGTGTCAAAGTAACCTTGCAACTGGGCTTCGGTATTATCATGAGCAAAAGTCTCTCTAAAGGTATCTTCTGAGATAACTTTTAATTCTGCTACTTCTTCTGGAAGAACCTTACGAATAGCTACTGTCATGACAACCTCCTAAACCTTATTTAAACTGTTCTGAGAAGCGAACATCCCCTTGGTAGAAACCACGAATGTCGTTGATACCATAACGAAGCATGGCAATACGTTCTTGACCAAGACCGAAGGCGAAACCTGAATATTCTTCAGAATCAACGCCTGACATTTCAAGCACTTGTGGGTGAACCATACCAGCACCGAGGATCTCAATCCAACCTGTCTTCTTACATACGTTACATCCTTTACCACCACACTTGAAGCATGACACGTCAACCTCAACTGAAGGCTCAGTGAATGGGAAGTAAGATGGGCGCAAACGGATTTGACGTTCTGCACCAAACATTTTTTGGATAATCATTTCAAGCGTTCCCTTAAGATCACCCATTGAGATGTTTTTACCAACGACCAAACCTTCGATTTGGTGGAACTGGTGACTGTGAGTCGCATCATCTGTATCACGACGGAAAACACGTCCTGGTGAGATCATCTTAAGTGGACCTTTAGAAAAATCGTGTTTATCAAGTGTACGAGCTTGAACAGGACTTGTGTGTGTACGAAGCAAAATTTCTTCCGTAATGTAGAAGGTATCTTGCATGTCACGCGCTGGGTGGTCCTTAGGCAAGTTCATACGTTCAAAGTTATAGTAGTCAGTCTCAACTTCAAAACCATCAACGATTTGGAAGCCCATCCCCAAGAAAATGTCTTCGATTTCTTCAGCTGTTTGGCTAAGAATATGACGGTTTCCAAGTTTGACTTGGCGTCCTGGAAGGGTTACGTCAAGACTTTCAGAGTCAAGTTGTGCTTGAATTTTAGCCGCTTCAACAACTTTAGCTGCTTCGTCAAAAGCTTCAGTCAAAACGTCACGAACTTCGTTGACCATTTTACCAACTTTAGGACGTTCTTCATTAGGAAGGTCTTTAAGCCCCTTCAAAAGATCTGTCAAAGAGCCTTTTTTACCCAAAACTGCAACACGCAATTCTTGTAATTCTTTAGAGTGTTCACCACGCATTTCAGCCAATTTAGCCTGCGTTGATGTTTTCAACTCTTGCAATTGTGTTTGTAAATCCATGAGATTCCTTTCTGATGTAACAATTTCGAATCGCAAACAAAAAACCACATGCCAAAACTCCAACCCGGAGCGTTGACACGCGGTACCATCCGTTTTTTATCTGGTTCCCCAGACCTTGATTCGCCAGCCGTCTTCATGAGTGAATTCGCCAAACTTCCCTTGAGGAGGCTTCCAGTCCATGGCCCCCAATCCCTGTCAAATTCCATAAGGTTACTAGTCTCTACGACTTCTATTCAATTACTATCAATTTTACCAAAAAAACAAAAAGCTTTCAAGAGCTGACAAAGAATCCTTTAGTTAATACCAAAATGGAAAATATGTCTAAGATAATTGACACACCTATATAAACTTGCTACAATTATGTCAGATAAAGTTGACATAATTAATAAATTGCGACTTACAGCAACACATTAGCTTGTCTTTCAGAAGGAGGTCCATTATGAATCATGTCAGGGAATTTAGAAAGAATATGGGACTTTCGCAATTAGAACTCGCAAAATCTATTGGTGTTTCCCGACAGACCATTAATATGATCGAAAATAACAAATATAACCCAACACTTGAGCTCTGTCTTAATCTAGCTAAAGCACTAGATACGGATCTTAACAGTCTCTTTTGGGATGAAAATCCGAATAGAGATATAAGATAGAAAGAGGTAAATCATGATTAAAGAAACTTTCACTGACAAACTCATTAAACGTTTTTATGGTATCACTGGTCCTTTAGATGAACAAAAGCGCCAACAGGTTGATCGAATGGGTAACATAGCTTTCGTAGTTCTTTTCTTTACCTTACTTTGTGGTAATTGTATTGCCTTTCTTATAGGCTTTAAGTATCCCGAACTTGTAGCTCGTATTTATCCTATCCTCCTCTTGATTATCATTCTGTTAGTTAGCAGCATCCTTACTTATAAGTTAAAGATAAGTGCTGTTAATGCTTTTGACGAGGAAGAACTGACTGAGAAAGAGAAAAAACAACTTAAGCACGTGGGGCTTAAGTCAGGTTTATTCTTTGGGATTAGCATGTTCTTAGGCATGCCCCTAGTTCACTTCTTAGTTGACAATAAAGACTATTTGACAGAATTATTCTCAATCCATAATATGCTATCAGGCATTTTTGAAGCTATCCTTTTTGGGGCTATCATGCAGGGCTTGGTCAATGCTGGTATCAAACAAGCCAAATCTCAAGCTGAGAAAGGTGACCAATAAACTAAAAAGACAAAGAAAAATCCAGGTTTCCCAGCCTGGATTTTTCGCTCGAAAGAAGACTTCTTAGACTTGTATACGCGAAGCCTAAATGTGTCCAGAAAATCGTATCTTAACACATACACTATAACTAACTTCAAAAAACACCATATCCCCATATGACATTTCCTTAAATATTGTAACATGTCAGTGCAAAATGACAAGTCACCCTCTCTCTCATAAACCCTAAAATCCTAATCATAGCCTTTGTTAAGCCATTTTACGCAATCGATTGCGTAATTTTGAAAGCGCAAACTTAATTATTTTCTGAAAGTCCTTGCAAATTTTTTGAGACTATGAAAAAAGATAGTGATAAAGCTATCAACTATCTTTCATGAAAATATAATCTATTTTTAGTCTAAATCAAGGTCTTTCAGTTTGACCGAAACAATTTTCGAGACACCTGATTCCTGCATAGTTACCCCATAAATAGAGTCTGCAGCAGACATCGTTCCCTTACGATGGGTAACTACAATAAATTGACTGGACTTGTCAAAACGATTAAGGTAGTCCCCGAAGCGTTTAACATTGGCTTCATCCAAAGCCGCTTCTACTTCGTCTAGGATAACAAATGGAATGGTCTTAACACGAATGATGGCAAAGAGAAGGGCCAAAGCTGACAAGGCCTTCTCACCACCAGACATAAGGTTAAGCGATTGAATTTTCTTACCTGGTGGCTGCACAGAAATTTCTACCCCAGCCTCTAGGAGATTGTCTGAGGTCAAAATCAAGTCTGCTGAACCTCCACCAAACATCTGGGTAAAGGTCTGTTTAAAGCTTTCTCGGATAGCCTCAAAGGTTGCTTTAAAGCGTGATTTCACTTCATCATCCATGTCATTTATGGTATTCAGAAGGAGGCTCTTCGCTTCGAGCAAATCATCCTTTTGTCCGTTCAAGAAATCAAGACGTTGCTTAACCTCTTCAAATTGGGCAATAGCATCTACATTGACCGGACCTAAAGCTTTGATTGAACGCTCAAGACCTTGCAGGTTCTGGCGTGTTTGTTCGACATTGTCAAGAGGGCTAGCCTGACCTTTGGCGACTTCAAGTGTCATCTGGTAATCTTCAGCCAACTGAGTCGCAAACTTACGAAGCGATTGACTAATCTGACTTTCACGTTCTTCCAAGCGAGTCTGCTGACGAATCAAGTCCTCATTACGATTGCCAGCTTTAGCCAAACGCTCCTCCAAGTCTTCCAACTGACCTTCGTAATCTTGCACCTGAATCTTGGCACGGACAAGAGCTTGTTCCAAATCGTCCTTACGTTGAACAGCTTCTTTATGCTGTGCTTGCAAATGCGGAAGGCGGTCAGTTTGGTCTTCATGGACCTGGTTATTAAGGAGCGCTTTAAGACTATCCGATTCCTTCATTAACTCAGACAAGTCGGCTTGAAGACGATTGCTCTCTGTCTTAGCAAAACGCAATTCTGCTTGCAAATCACGTTCCTTCAACTGAAGTTCAGATTGCTTGTCTAAGAGAACCTGTTTTTGTTGTCCAAGAGCGTCTTTGTCTTCCTTAATAGCCTCAATACGGTCGTTAATGGCCTCACGCTTGGATGCAATTTGTGCTAACTCTGCTTTAAGTTGTTCAGCCTTATCTTGAAGATTTGCCCCATCAGTTCCCTGAGAATCCTGTTTGAAACTATCCACTAGGGTTTGATTTTTCTCCACCTCTGACAAGGCTTGTTGGTGTTCTAGGTCTAGTTTTTGCTCTTGCAGACGAGCATTTTCACCATCTACCTTAAGGTCTTCTAGTTCTTTCTGTAAAGCCTTACGTTTGATCTTGAGGGCTTCAACTTTAGCTTCACTATCACTTAATTGAGCCTTAATCTGGTTAATTTCAGAAGTCAATGCATCCAGTTCAGGCTTGATAAAGAGATTATTATTTTGTTTGTTGGTACCACCAGCAAAGGCACCACCGGGACGGATCTCAGACCCGTCAAGAGTAACCATACGTACTTGGAAACGAACAGCTCGAGCTGCTTTATTAGCATTGTCAATGGTATCAAAGATTGCCGTTACCCCTAGGAGGTTTTGGAAAATATTAGATAAGCGGTCCTCATAGGTAACCAAATCGGAAGCCATACCAATAAAGCCTGGTGCATTGGCAAGACTTTGACCAAATTGTCCATTAAGTTGACGCGGTTTAATAGTGGTCAACGGCAAGAAGGTCGCACGACCCTGACGATTGCGCTTCAAGTAGTCAATCGAACGCTTAGCAGCCGCTTCATCCTCCACAATAATATTTTGCCCGCTAGCCCCCATAGCGATTTCAAGAGCCGTCTGATAACGTGTATCAAAGGTCAAGTGTTCACTAACTGCACCAATAATTCCTTGAATGGATTGGGCATTTTGAAGGACAGCCTTAACCCCTGCATAGAAATTACTATGATTTTTTTGGATAGACTCTAAACTTTGACGACGAGCATCTTTACTCTTAAGGTGATCCATGAGGTCAAACATCTGCTTTTGAGCCTCTTGATAGTCCTTATCAAGAGCCTGATAAGCCTGGGCCTTTTCTTTGTAGCTAGCTAAGAGGCTTTGAAGACTCTCTTTGGCTGCTTGATAAGCTTTTTGGGTTTCGCTAGCCACTTCCTGAGCGGAAAGTAAGTCTGCCTGAGCTTGTTTAAATTCTTCAGCTTGTGCCTCAAGCGCTTGTGTCTGACTGTCCATGTCGTGAGTGACCTGAGTCAAACTGTTGGAAACCTTGGCTTCCTCCTGCATCAGACCAACATAGTCCTCACGTAAACGTTCAATAAGCGTATCTGGGTCATCAGAAAATTGCTCCAGTTCTTTTTGAATAGCGATTAGCTCTTGGGCAAGGCTATCCAACTCAGCATTCAATTCAACTTGGCCTTGATTAACCTTATCAAGTGATGCCTGAGCTTCTTCTTTCAAATGCTCTAACTCACTGAGACGAGCTTCAGTTTCTTCTTTTTTCTCTGAACGCTGCTGACTCTCCATGGTATAAAGATCAATTTGACGCTCAAAGTCACTAATAAGTCGTGTGACATCCACCAAGGTTTGTTGGTCAGAAGAAATTTGTTCTGAAATTTGATGTCG
Organism: Streptococcus sp. HMSC078H12; assembly: GCF_001814615.1. Classification (NCBI taxonomy): domain Bacteria; kingdom Bacillati; phylum Bacillota; class Bacilli; order Lactobacillales; family Streptococcaceae; genus Streptococcus; species Streptococcus sp. HMSC078H12. The sequence goes on from NZ_KV817339.1 coordinate 39,197, forward strand.
TTTTTGTTTGAGTTCTTGGTTCTCAGTCTCTAGGCGATGGCGTTCCTCATAATAGCTGGTTAATTTTTCCTTGACCTCTGACAAATCCTCTTGGGTCTGGCTCAAGTCAGACTTACCAATTTCAATATCGTGGACCAAAAGATTAAGCTGAGTCTGTCTACGTTCCTCATCTAATTCCAAGTAACGTTTAGCAGTCGCTGCTTGCTTTTCAAGCGGTTTAACCTGACCGTCCAGCTCGTAAATGATATCTTCCAAACGATCAAGGTTATCTTGGGTTTGATTAAGCTTACTTTCCGTTTCTTTCTTACGTGTCTTATATTTAAGAACCCCTGCGGCTTCTTCGAAAATAGCGCGGCGTTCTTCAGGTTTGGCATTAAAAATAGCCTCAACACGACCTTGGGAAATAATAGAAAAAGAATCACGCCCCAGACCGGTATCCATGAAGAGGTCATGAATATCACGCAGACGAACTTTGCGACCATCAATCAAGTAATCATTGTCACCGTTTCGATAAATGTGACGCTCCACACGAATGGTTTCGCCAGCACCCGCGATAAAACCATCACTGTTATCAAGAGTGACTGCCACTTCCGCATAGTTGAGAGCCTTACGAACCTCTGTTCCTGCAAAAATAACGTCAGGCATCTTGCCTCCACGCAAACTCTTGGCAGATGATTCACCCAATGCCCAGCGTAGACTCTCTGTAATATTTGATTTTCCCGATCCATTTGGACCTACAACGGCTGTTACTCCCTTGTCAAAGACGACTTGCGTCTTGTCCGCAAAGGATTTAAAGCCCTGCATTTCAATTGATTTCAAATACATGCTTAATTTCCTAGTTGTTCAAGGGCAGCCTTAGCCGCTGCCTGTTCAGCTAATTTCTTAGATTTTCCAAGACCTGTGCTGAGCTCCTTACCATCAACAGCTACCTGCATAGTAAATTCTTTGGCATGAGCTGGTCCAGACTCGTCGATAACGGTATAAGTAATATCAACCGTACCATTGACCTGAAGACGCTCTTGCAAGGCTGTCTTATAGTCTGTTACGCGGTCAAAGTTCCCCTTTTCAACCTGAGGAATCATGACCTGATTCAAGAATTTCTCAACAGCAGGCAAACCTTGATCTAGATAAAGAGCACCGAGGAAGGCCTCCCAGAGGTCACCAAGGATAGTGGCACGTTCACGTCCACCAGATTTTTCTTCCCCTTTACCAAGACGAATATATTGTTCGAAACCGCAAGCCTTTGTAAAACCTGCCAAACTCTCTTCACGAACGATAGTACTGCGCATCTTAGACATTTCCCCCTCTGGCTTATTAGGGTAGCGTTTGTATAGATAAACAGAAATGACTAATTGCAGAGCCGCGTCTCCTAAAAATTCCAAACGTTCATTATGTGAAATGTTTAGGAGGCGGTGCTCATTGGCATATGAGGTATGGGTAAATGCTGTTTCTAAGAGGTCTTTTTGGCTAAAAACAATACCAAAATCCTGCTCAAGTTTTTGTTCAAGTTGATTCATGAAACTTCCTTTCTTTTTAAGCACACTAACTATAATTATATCAAAAAAAGCCAATTTTCATGATAGAAAACTGCTTTTAGACCCTATATCAGCTTATTTTGTGAGATTTAATCTATTCAACTAAAAAAAGCTGAGCAAGCTGCTCAACTTCATTTTCTTAATAATCTGGACGAACGACACCTGTAACTGTCTCACGTGTTGCTTCGACATCTTCTTCAAGGACAACCTTGATGATACGTTTGGCTTCTTCTGAAGTACATGCAACCAATGGCAAACGAAGTGGTCCAACTTCGAAACCAAGATGGTTAAGAACAGCCTTGACAGGTGCAGGGCTTGGTACTGAGAAGAGAGCGTTAACTTTAGGAATGAATTTACGTTGGATAGCTGCTGCTGTCTTGAGGTCACTATTTTCAATAGCTTCAAGCATGGCATGCATCTCATCACCGTTTGTATGAGAGGCTACTGAGATAACACCGTTAGCTCCAAGATTCATAGCGTGGAAGGCATCCCCATCTTCACCTGTATAAACCAAGAAATCTTCAGGTTTATGTTCGATAAGGTAGGCCATATTTGCAAGGCTGGTACATTCTTTAACACCAATGATATTTGGATGTTCAGCCAAACGAAGCATGGTATCAGGAGCCATTTCAACAACCACACGACCAGGAATATTGTAGATGATAATTGGCAAATCAGAAGCATCCGCAATGGCTTTGAAGTGTTGGTACATACCTTCTTGTGATGGCTTGTTGTAGTAAGGCACGATAGCAAGACCTGCTGCGAAACCACCAAATTTGGCAACTTCCTTAGCAAACTCGATAGAGTCGCGTGTATCGTTGGTACCGACACCAGCAATCAATGGCACACGTCCATTAACAATTTTCTGAACAGCCGCAAAGAGTTCCAACTCCTCATCGTGAGTAAGTGTTGGACTTTCAGCCGTTGTTCCCGCCAAAAGAAGAGCTTCTGTATGGTGAGCCAAAAGATGCTCAATCAATTCTGGAAGGGCATCATAATTGATTGAGCCATCTTCGTGGAAAGGTGTAATAAGGGCTGTGATCAGTTTGACATCTCTTAATTGATCAATTGACATAATATTCTCCTTCAACCGTTTTCTAATCCTTTCCATTTTACCATAATTTTGACCAGACAGACAGATAAGTTGACAATTTTCTGAAAACGTGAGGACTGACTGTTTCAATTTGATGGCCAATAAACAAAAAAAACAGAGAGAAGTCTCTCTGCTTTATAGGATTCAGTATGATTTTAGTATTCAAATACAACACTAAATCCTTACTGATTTCTGTTTCGCTCCCTATTTCAATTCAAATTTCAATTCTGAAGTTGGGCGAACCAAACCACGTTCGTGAAGTGTTTCTGCGATTTGGACTGAGTTCCAAGCGGCACCTTTAAGGAGGTTATCTGAAACAACCCACATGTGGATACCTTTTTCAGCATCCAAATCTTTACGGATACGTCCAACGAATGTATCACGTGAACCTACAGCGTTAACAGCTTGTGGGTAGACTTGGTTAGCAACGTCGTCTTCAAGAACTGCACCAGGGAATTCTGCAATAGCAGCTTTCACTTCGTCAATTGGTGCCACTTCTTTTGTTTCAATATAGACTGACTCTGAGTGAGCTGACAAAACTGGAATACGTACACATGTTGCTGATACAGCAATGCTGTCGTCTTCCATGATTTTCTTAGTTTCGTTTGTCATCTTCATTTCTTCGTAAGTATAGTCATTTTCAGTGAAGACGTCGATTTGAGCCAAGGCGTTGAAGGCGATTGGGAAGTGTTTCTTATCACCACCACATGGCAAGATTTCAGCTTTAACATCACGTGGGTTAACGCCGTCATTCAAAACTTCTTTCAACTCACGTTGTGTTTCAAGGATTGCTCCCATACCAGCACCTGATACAGCTTGGTAAGTTGACACGATGATACGGTCCAAGCCCCATTTTTGACGAACCGGCTCAAGGGCAACCATCATTTGGATAGTTGAACAGTTAGGACAAGCGATAATACCGTTGTGAGCATCGAGTGCATGTGCATTGACCTCAGGTACAACCAATGGCACATCTGGATTTTGACGGAAGTAAGATGTGTTATCAACGACTACTGCACCGGCTTTAACAGCGTATGGTGCATATTTAGCAGAGGTAGATCCACCAGCTGAGAAAAGTGCAATGTCTACACCTTCAAATGCGTCTTCAGTCGTTTCTTCGATGGTCACGTCTTGACCTTTAAACTGCAAGACTTTCCCTGCAGAACGTGCAGACGCAAGGTAGCGAATTTTATCGATTGGAAGTGTTGATTCTTCCAACATTTTGATCATTTGAGCACCGACGGCACCTGTAGCACCGACAACAGCAACTGTGTATCCCATAGTTAAACCTCTTTCGGAATTTTCTATCAATTTAGTTTAGTGAATCTATTATACTACGTTTAAGTCCAGTTGAAAAGGGTAAAAAAGCCAAGAATAAAGAAAAATCCCCTACCAAACGGCAAGGGATAAGAGGCATCTTTCGATGAGAGTAGCAGGTTCACACAACTACTCAAGGTCCGCTCCTGCGTTACAATCTAATGTAGACCTCCTCAGCGCAAAAGGCTCAAAAGAGCCAATCGACTCATCGCATACTCCTATTCTAGCATAATAGACCACAGAGTCAAGTCATGAATACCATAGAAATATCTTAGCCATTTGGCTTACTTTCCATCATCATGACCATCTTTATAACCACGTAGGTATTCTGTTTTTTCTGAAGTTGTTGTAAATTTGCCAAAAAGAGTTGATTCCTTTGAGTATGAATCGTAATTATCAATGCCTTTTTCGGCATCCGCAAAGCCATCCTGGTAGCCCTTGGTATAAGCCTTATTATTTACTTTTGAATGGTATGAATTCCCATAGCGATGATAAGAACGTCGACTCATATACATCCAGAACCAGGGATTACGGATGACATCTTGTCGGTAATAACGGTCACGGGTTTGATAGTCGTCATTATTGTCAAAAATACTTTTAGCCTGGTCATCTGAAAAATCATCATTTTGTTTGGAATACTTTTTGAGTGTCTCATCATCACTAACTTTTGCACCCGATTGAAAGTTCGAACGTTCAGAGTCATTTAGCTCAGGAGCTGACATCTGAGGCTTTGTGTATCCTGAATTTGTATCTGATTTTGACTTGCTGGAACTGTTACTTGAAGAAGACTGACTGTCTGAATGGCTCTGACTGCTACTTGATTTGGAGCTAGAATCAACGTCTGAACCCGAACTATGCGAGCTACTCGAACCATAAGTTTTACTAGATCCATCGTAACTGTCATGATCACTACTTGACTTGTAACTCTTACTAGACCCACTATCAGACTTATACCCTTTTCCTGAATTACCATCAGAATGATGCCCCTTGCTAGAGCCAAAACCAGATTTTGATCCACTTCTGCTACCTCTACTTGAAGAACGCGAACCACCACGTCTACTTCGTAGAGCGATGATGTTTTCAGAAGTTTCTTGAGCTTTAATTTCTTGTGCCGTTGATAAAATTAGTCCTGACACCAAGGTCACCCCTAAGAGAGCCATTGCTTTTTTCATTAAAAAATCCCCTTATTCATCTAATGGTCTTATTATACCATAGAACAAAAAACGGGGAAAATTATAAAGAAAATTACATCAAAGGTCCAATCAAAGAAAAGAGATAGCCACATAGACGATGAGCCATAGGCATTTTCGACAAACTTTCCAGAGTGACTTCCTCTGAGAGAGCCTGGGTTTTCTCAAAATCTTGTTCAATCTTAATCACTTCCAGATTTTTGTAGAGATAAACCCCGTCTTCAAAATTTTGATAGAGACTTCGATAGTCTGTGTTAATGGTACCTACCACAGCTTGTTGGCCATCAGAAACATAAACTTTTGCATGGACAAAACCTGGAGTATAGCGGAAAATACGGACGCCAGCATCCAAGAGCACTTTAAAATATGTCGTCGCAATATCAAAGGCATACTGTTTATCTGGAATCCCTGGCATAATGATCCGAACATCTACACCTCGTCTGGCCGCAAAGGTCATGGCTCTGACCAATTCATCATCCAAAATCAGATAAGGCGTCATGATATAGACATAATTAGTTGATGTATTCAGAAGATGTAAATAAACATTTTCGGCAACCTTGTGGTAGGTCAGCGGTGAATTGCCATAAGGGAGTACAAAGCCCGAACTCTTCCTTTGTTGAGGTTTTTCTTGTAGATAGTGCTCCATATCCGTTTTATCTTCTATTCCAGTCACTGTCCACATGGTCAAAAAGAGAGCTTTCAGTGTTTGAACTGCTGGACCATCTAATCGAAGGGCCGTGTCCTTCCAATGACCAAAGCGTTCTCGTTTATTGACATACTCATCAGCGATATTAACGCCACCAGTATAAGCAACTTGACCATCAATCACTGTAATCTTTCGATGGTCTCGGTAATTGTAATAGGTTGATAGAATAGGCTTGACTGGTGAGAAGGCCTGAGCTTTAATGCCAACCTTGTGTAGTCGCTCAATATAATCGTAGGACAAGGTAGTCATCTCATTCATCCCATCAAACATAACACGAACGTCCAGACCTGCCTTGGCCTTCTCCTCTAAAATGGCTAAAATCTCACCCCACATGATCCCTTCGTCAATAATGAAATATTCCATGAAGATATAACGCTCTGCCTTTTTCAAATCCTCCAGCAAGGCTGGAAGCATGTCATCTCCAAGTGGGAAATAGGTAACCTCAGTGTCTCTGTAGATAGGAAACTGTGCTGGACTATGCTCCAAAAAATAGGCTAACTTTTGTAATTGGCGATCACTTTGGGATAAATAATCAGCAACTTCTGGATTGGTGCTTAAATGGTCGGATGCCTGCACTGTAGCATCCTCAAGCCGTTTCTTCAAGCGTCTCACACCCAAATCAGCCAGTGAAAAGTAAAGCAGAGCCGTCCCAAAAATTGGAAAGAGGGCAATGATAATCACCCAGGACAGTTTGGAACGAGAATCCATGGAACGATTGAGCAAGTAAAAGAAGGTAAAGACACTCAACAAGTGTTCCCATAAGATAATGGATGGGAAATGCTCTTGTAGACTGAGATATGAGAAAACGAGAAAAGCCAATTCCAGTAAGAAGAACAGGAAAATAGGTACCTTGCGATTAAGAAGACTTTTAGCCCATCTGGAGGGCTTTGGGGGTAACAGTCTAGCACTGGTTACTTGAGCCATATAGGTTCCTTTCATGTATGGGAGACCACCACAAACTTTTCGGTCTCTCCCAGTGATTTTATTAGTATCATTTTAGCATATGCAAAAGGCAGGGATAATTAGCCATTGCGATCTAAGATTGGTGGGGCATCTACTGTATCTTTCTAACAGGCCCATCCAAGATTTTTTGCATCCAGACGATATCGTGCCATTGCTCAAACTTGTAGCCAACTTTTGGAAAATGAGCAACTTGGACATAACCCCGCTTTTCATGCATGGAAATGCTCGCTTCGTTCGGAACAGCGATACAAGCCAGAAAGCGTAAGTAGCCTCGTGCTTGCAACTCCTCTTCTAAGGCCGTATAAAGGGCCGATCCAATCCCTTGTCCACGCGCCTCTTTGGCTACATAAATAGACAATTCAGTGGTCCAATCATAGGCTGTACGAGCATAATAGGTTGAGGCATAAGCATAGCCTAGCACTTGGCCATTCTCTTCCGCTACTAAATAGGGGTATTTTTCAAGCGTCTTACAAATGCGTTTTTCAAACTCTTGAACACTGGGAACCTCATATTCAAAGGTAATAGCTGTCTTCTCGACATAGGGTGCGTAGATGGCCTGAATAGCTTGTGCATCTGACAAGCTGGCTGGACGAATGGTTAACATCATTTTCTCCTTCGACTTCATTATCTTTATTTTAAACTATAAAAAAAGAGGGCTCAACCCTCTTCGAAAAGAAATTGTCACTACATCAATGGCGCAACTAATCTGGTCAATAAGCCTAAGCACTTCTGGTGGAATGGTCGATTTTTAACATCAGCCATGCTGACTCGATGACACTTGGCCATTGTCGCTTGGAAATCTTCTTCAATACCTACCACTGATGACGTCCTGTAAAGATAGGTCGCACACTCAAAGTGGTGATAAAGACTACGGTAATCTAAATTAATCGTTCCAACAACTGCCCTACTATTGTCACTCACAAAGACCTTAGCATGAACAAATCCAGGTGTGTACTCGTAGATTTTAACTCCGGATGCCAAAAGTGTTGGGTAGTAAGTCTTAGCTAGGTAGTAAGCTGACTTTTTATCAGGAATGCCTGGCATGATGATACTGACGTCTACCCCACGCTCAGCCGCAAACTTCAAAGCATGCAGTAACTCACCATCTAAAATAAGATAAGGTGTCATGATATGAACAAAATCACGCGCATGGTTTAGGATATCAATATAAACATTCTCACCAACCTTATCCTTATCAAGTGGAATATCCCCGTAAGGGACAACAAAACCAGGAGTATCAAAGGCCTCATGCTCGACCATGTACGGCGTAACATCTAAGGTTTCGTTAGAATAGGTCCACATCTGAAGAAAGAGGACTAAAAACGTATCAACCGCTGGCCCCTCCACCATGAGTGCAGTGTCTTTCCAATGACCGAAACGCTCAATCTTGTTGATATACTCGTCAGCGAGATTAACGCCACCTGTGAAAGCAACCTTACCATCAATCAGCAAGATTTTTCTATGGTCACGGTAATTGTAATAGGTTGACAAGAAGGGTGTTACCGAGGCAAAAACTCGAGACTGAATGCCTATATTTTGCAAGCGTTTCTTATAGTCGAAACTTAAGGTTGAAAATTCATTCATACCGTCATACAGGACTCGAACTTCCACCCCTTCTTGAACCTTTTGTTTCAAGATTGCTAGGATTTCACCCCACATTTCACCTTCACCAATGATGAAATATTCCAAGAAAATGTACTTCTCTGCTTTAAGGAGCTGTTTCTTCATTTCCTCAAACTTGGCTTCACCACTTGGGAAATAGGTCGTCTTCGTGTGACGATAAACTGGAAAAGAACCGTTCACATTTTCAAGATATTGGACCAAGTTATAGTTGCTGGTGTGACGTTGTTTAAGCTCTTCAAGAGCCTCCTCATCCTGTTTTAAAATACCAGAACTGCGGTCAATATTGCTCTGAATAGCACGCTTCATCCCTGTGTAACCTATATCAAGTTTCGTATAAGCCAAGAGCAAGGTTCCGATAATTGGAAAAGGCAATACAATCAGGAGCCAAGTATTGACGGCTGTTGATTCCATATCACTTTGAAAGAGATAAATAATGGCCAGAATACGAAGGACTACTTCTGTAACTTGCAGGTGTATCCTATATTGATGCAACCAGAGGTAAGACAGGGCCACAACAACAAGCTGCAGTAAGATGATTAAGAAGATAATCGTAGCACGACTAAAGATTCCACGAAGAAAGCCACGACGACTCTTATCATAAAGACGTTCAATTTTAGCTTCGTTTTTGATAGCATGACTCCTTTCCCTTTTTAATTAATCTTATTATAACCAAATTTGTAAAATTAAGCTAGACAGAAAAAGCCATCTAGGCTAGTCTCAGATAAACACCACATTTGTCTGAAAGGAA
>NZ_KV817339.1:48471-70526 GCF_001814615.1 Streptococcus sp. HMSC078H12
AACACCACATTTGTCTGAAAGGAACTAACATATAGGACGAAATGGATTACCGAAACAAATGGATTTTACGAATGTTTCTCAAAATTATGAGGCTGGGACAAAAGTCCTAGCCTCTCAATTTGTCTTTGGATTGTCGAGAAAGACACAGTGGTTGAGTGGGCTCTACTACGCTGATTTCATCAGCTTTTACAGCCCTACTCAACTGTGCGGAGGTGGGACGACGAAATCGAATTCTAACGAATTACCGATTTCTGTCCCACTCTCAAGAAATAGAATTCCTAGGAAATCATTGAATTATCAATCACCCTACCAAGTTTTTCTGAGTTACTTGAAAAGTCTAGCTTAATTTGACAATTTAGGTTCTTAAACGTCTCTCGTTAATCAACTAAAAATCATAACTAGCTGTGTGTTATCCAATCTCCCCTCACTATTAAGTTTTTATCATTTTTGATATAATGGTAGAGAATGAAAGGAGATTTTATGTCAACTAAAAATTTAACGCCGGTCTTAAAAACCTCTTTTGTGCTACTGGCTATCCTGGTCCTTCTTGGTATTGTTATGCCTGACGGCTACCAAGTTTGGTCAGAACAACTAAGGGAAGTTATTTCAGATAAACTTGGCTGGTTTTACTTATTACTGGTCACGTCAATCGTTCTACTTTGTGGCTTTTTCCTGGTTAGTCCCGTTGGGCAAATCAAACTGGGGGAACCCAATTCGGTGCCTGAACACTCTACTATCTCTTGGATTGCCATGATATTTTCTGCTGGAATGGGAATCGGCCTTGTCTTCTACGGTGCCGCAGAGCCCTTATCCCATTATGCCATTTCAACGGTACGAGCTACCCCAGGGTCGCAGGAAGCCTTAGCCGATGCTTTCCGTTACACTTTCTTTCACTGGGGCATCCATGCCTGGGCAATATATGCTTTAATCGCCCTGGCCCTTGCCTACTTTGGTTTCCGAAAAAAAGAGAAATATCTTTTATCGGTTACCTTAAAGCCCTTGTTTGGTAAAAAAACAAACGGTAGCCTTGGTAAGATCGTAGATACGATTACAGTGGTCGCTACTGTTATCGGGGTGGCAACCACTCTTGGTTTTGGGGCAGCCCAAATCAATGGGGGACTCAACTACCTCTTTGGTATTCCAAACAATGCCCTTGTGCAAGTTATTATCATAATTATCACAACCATCCTCTTTACCATTTCAGCCCTTTCTGGTCTTGGAAAAGGGGTAAAAATCTTATCAAACACCAATCTTATTTTAGCGGTTGGACTACTCGCCATCACCATAATCATCGGTCCCACAGTCCAGATTTTTAATACCTTGACCGATAGTATCGGACTGTATATTTCCAATTTCTTCCGTATGAGTTTCAGTGCTGGTTCCTTTGGTCAATACAATCGTGACTGGATCAATACTTGGACGATTTTCTATTGGGCTTGGTGGATTTCTTGGTCACCATTCGTGGGAGTTTTTATTGCCAGAATTTCTAAAGGACGTAGTATCAGACAATTTCTATCCATCGTCTTATTAGCACCGACTGTATTAAGCTTTTTATGGTTTTCTACCTTTGGAACACTTTCAACGCATGTTCAATCACTTGGAAATGTAGATTTAACACAGTTTCCAAGTGAGCAGACCTTGTTTGCAACCTTCAGTCAACTGCCATTTGGTTTTATTGCCTCCGTTGTTGCCATCATCTTGATCATTACCTTCTTTATCACGTCAGCAGACTCTGCGACCTATGTGCTAGCTATGCTCTCTGATGATGGGAATCTCAAACCAAAGAATAACCTTAAAATCTTCTGGGGCGTACTCCTTGCGACTATTGCCATCGTCTTACTTCTTTCAGGGGGCTTAGTAGCCTTGCAAAATACGCTGATTATCGTAGCCTTTCCATTTTCACTCATCATGGTACTGATCATGGTTTCCCTAGTCATTGAATTGCTACACGAAAAAGACAAGATGGGACTGTCAATCACACCGACACGATACCCTAAAAAAGATCAACCCTTCAAATCTTATGAAGAATAAATAACCCAATTTGTAAAATTAAGCTAGACAGAAAAAGCCTATGTTAGGCTCAGATAAACACCACATTTGTCTGAAAGGAACTAACATAAATGACCTATACTCATCTTACCACAAACGAGCTTGTAACGATAGAGGCTTACTATCAAGAAAACATAATAAAAATTAATATAAAAAGTGTCTAAAATACATATTTATACACTTTTTGTATGCTATAATTTTCATTAACACTATAACAAAGGAGAACCAAATGAAACGTTTAAATACTCTATTTCATATTATAAAAGTTACAGGATTTAATCAATTTTTGATAAGTTTTGTAAGTTTTATTTTTATTTCAGGAGGAATACTTTTATTAGTTGAACCTCAAATAAGTAATTACTGGGATGGACTATGGTATGCTTTTGTCACATCAACAACAGTAGGTTACGGAGATATACTAGCTACTACTCTAATCGGACGTATTACTAGCGTCTTTTTAACTGTATATGGACTTATTTTTTTTGGATGCTTATCAGCCGTAATTGTCAATTACTACAGCAAATTAAATACACCTAATAATAAAACTGACTAACATATTTCTTAGTTACTGTAAAAAATAATTCTTTCTCTGCCAATTCCAAACGGCTACAATTTCCTGACCTCGCGATACTTCTTGACTATCCTCTCCAGTCTGAACAAGATTACCATCTTCGACATCATCTAAGTCTAATTCTTTCTTGATAGTCTTGAAGAGTTTGCCAAATCCAATCTGTCGTTTCCGATAAAGTCCCTCAAACAAATCACCCGTTATCCGTTCTTTCGTCTCTTCAGACAAGACAATCACTTGTTTGTCATTCTCTTTCTCGACATCAAATGGATTTTACTAATATTTCTCAAAATTATGAGGCTGGGACAAAAGTCCTAGCCTCTTTATTGTTTTTGGATTGTCGAGCAAGACGCAGTGGTTGAGTGGGCTCTACTACGCTGATTTCATCAGCTTTTACAGCCCTACTCAACTGTGCGGAGGTGGGACGACGAAATCGAATTCTAACGAATTACCGATTTCTGTCCCACTCTCAAGAAATAGAATTCCTAGGAAATCATTGAATTATCAATCACCCTACCAAGTTTTTCTGAGTTACTTGAAAAGTCTAACTTAATTGTTATCATTTAATTTATCTAACAGAGCCTCTGCTACTTTTTCAGGAATGCCAAGGGCTTGGATATCCTCAACGGTAGCTTTTTGGATAGCTGTCATAGACTTGAAGTGTTTGAGGAGTTTTTGTTTGCGCTTAGGTCCTAGCCCCTCCACTCCATCAAGTTTGGAACTGAAACTGTTCTTACTACGGACTTGTCGATGGAAGGTGATGGCAAAACGGTGTACTTCATCCTGAATACGGTGAAGGAGGAAAAATTCCTCGGATTGACGTGGCAAATCAATAACCTGTAAGGGATCTCCAAATAGCAATTCATTGGTTTGGTGCTTGTCATTTTTCTGAAGCCCCGCAACTGGGATAGATAGATTAAGCTCATTACGAAGTACGTCCTTGGCGACATTGACTTGACCTTGACCACCATCCATGATAATAAGGTCTGGTGGCGTTAAACCATCGCGTTTGACACGACTATAGCGGCGACGAATGACCTCACGCATACTGGCATAATCGTCAGGACCTTCAACAGTCTTGATTTTATATTTGCGGTACTCTTTTTTATTAGGTTTACCATTTTCAAAGACAACCATGGCAGAGACAGGGCTAGTTCCCATGATGTTAGAGTTATCGAAAGACTCGATACGGACTGGTGTCGGAATCCCCATGAGCTTGCCTAGATTTTCAATAGCTCCTTGGGTCTTGGCCAAGTCTTTTTCAAGGAGATCAAATTTTTGGGTCAAACTGACACGGGCATTTTTAGTCGCCAGATTAACCAACTGCTTCTTCTCTCCCCGTTGAGGTTTGAAAACCTTGACTTCATCTCCGACCAGAGCTTCGACAGACTCTTGATCAATGTCTCCAGGAATAAAAATTTCCCTAGGCTTGAGATGACGACTATCCAGATAAAATTGACCCATATAGGTTAGAAAATCCTCCTCGGCATCATTATAGTAAGGAAACATATTGACATCACGCTGAATGAGTTTCCCTTGGCGGACAAAGAAAACCTGAACACACATCCAGCCCTTGTCCACGTAGTAACCGAAAATATCACGGTCCTGCATGTCTTGACGGATAACCCTTTGTTTGGTCCTGAGCGTCGACACTGCCTCAATCAGGTCTCGATACTCCGCTGCACGCTCAAACTCCATCTTTTCAGACATGTCCTTCATCTTGCCCTTGAGCTGATTAACGATTTTATCATCATGACCGTTTAGGAAATTCTTGACATCCTCAACCAAACCTTGCCAATAATCCTCAGTGGTGTGACAGATGGTGTGGGCATTACATTGACCAATATGGTAATAAAAACAGACCTTGTTGGCAGGATTTTTACATTTCTTAAAGGGGAAAATACGGTCCAAAAGCTTCTTGATTTCATTGGCTGCACCAGAGTCTGGGTAAGGACCGAAATAAAGACCACCATCCTTTTTGACCTGGCGAGTAATCAAGAGCCTTGGATAGAGCTCCTTGGTAATCTTGATAAAAGGGTAAGATTTATCATCCTTGAGGCGAATGTTAAATTTAGGCATATTCTCTTGGATGAGGTTAATTTCCAAAAGCAGGGCCTCGATATTAGACTCGGTTACGATAAATTCAAAGTCTGCAATCTCAGATACCAAAAGCTCCGTCTTGGTATCATGGCTTCCACGAAAATAGCTACGCACACGATTTTTTAGATTTTTAGCCTTACCGACATAGATAATATTGCCGAATTTATCCTTGTGGAGATAGCACCCCGGGTTGTTTGGGAGCAATTCCAACTTATGTTTAATCAGATCATTCATGCTTTCATTGTAGCAAAAAAAGAGCTGAAAAGCTCTTAATAGTCATAGGTAAATACAATTTGAAAAGAGGTCTATTTGCTCAAAATCGTCAAAATTTCTTGGTAGTTTTTGACTTGATAGGTTGGAACAGCTGGAGTCTCATTAACCAAACCTTTTGGATTAAACCAAATGCTGTCAATTCCTGCATTATTACCACCTTGTATATCAGCTGTTAGACTATCACCAATCATGAGGGCCGAATCGGAGTGAAAGTCATTTAACTGATCCGCAATTTTTTCAAAAAAGTCTGTAGACGGTTTGTGGGCACCCACTTCATCTGAGATGAAAATATCGTCGAAGAATGGCAAGATGCTTGAGGCTTGCAGACGACCACGTTGGATGTAGCTAACACCGTTAGTCGCTGCATAAATCTTGTGACCGCGGTCTTTAACGTTCGATAAGAAGGCATGGGCCTGAGGCAACTCCTGCCCCTGTTGGCTCAAGAAATGCTGGTAACGGCCAGCTAAGTGACTGCCATCAACCTCCTGTCCAAAATGCTCAAAAAGACGTGAAAAGCGCGTGCGAAGCAACTCAGGCTTAGTGATTAAACCATGATTAAGATCCTCCCACATGGAACGGTTCATGGGGATATAGTGATCCTTGTAAACTTTAAGATCTCGTGAAGCCACCCCAGCCTCTTCAAGAAGGTAGGTCAAAGCCAAATCTTCAGCACGGTCAAAATCTAGGAGGGTGTGGTCAAGGTCGAAAAGTAAATGGGTGTAGGTCATGGTATATCCTTTCTAACTGGAAATCTTTAGGCTCTATTTTACCACAATCCAGCTACATATAATTAAAGAAACACAAAAGGGCGACCCACAGGCCACCCTCTCAGATTTATGAAAAATAAGTATTGCTTACTTAATAGACTGCTATTATATCCATTGAAGCTTAAAGAAAGCTTAAAGTAGGTTATTTTTTTTGATTCTATAGATTTTTACTTAAACAGCGAATCTCTTTAATTCGTGGTATACTGAAAATACAAGATTAATCAAACGAGGCGTGTTATGAAAAATTTAAAATTTCAATCCGTTTTTGACATCATCGGACCTGTCATGGTCGGGCCTTCCTCTAGTCATACTGCAGGAGCTGTTCGTATTGGAAAGATTGTTTCTGCCATCTTTGGTGAGACACCGGCTGAGGTAGAATTTCAACTTTTTAATTCCTTTGCCAAAACCTATCGAGGTCACGGGACTGATGTGGCTCTAGTGGCTGGTATTTTAGGTATGGAAACGGACGACCCTGACATCCCACGCGCTCTGGATATCGCATACGAAAAAGGTATTAAGGTCTACTGGAAAATTAACAAGGATAGTAATGCGCCACACCCCAATACGACTCGTATCACCTTAAAAAATGCTACAAAAACCATTTCTGCCACAGGCGTTTCTATCGGTGGAGGAAATATCCAAGTAACTGAACTCAATGGTTTTGCGGTCAATCTCAAGATGAATACACCGACTCTCATCATTGTCCACCAAGACGTTCCAGGAATGATTGCCCTTGTCACAGATATTTTGTCGCGTTATGGCATCAATATCGCCCAAATGACTGTTACTCGGGAAAACGCCGGTGAAAAGGCCATTATGATTATCGAAATTGACTCGCACCAGTGTGATGAGGCCGTCACTGAAATCGCTAGAATTCCTCATCTACATAATGTCAACTTTTTCAGCTAAGAGGGGGATTGCATGTTTTACACTATTGAAGAATTAGTTCAACAAGCTGACCGAGATTACCAAGGTAATATCGCCGAACTCATGATTGCTACAGAGACAGAGCTAACTGGACGGGAACGTCCTGAAATCCTAGCTCTGATGGCTCGAAATCTTGAAGTGATGAAGGAGTCTGTTCAGGCTGGTTTGTCTCCTGAGAAATCACCAACTGGCTTAACCGGGGGAGACGCTGCCAAACTGGATGCCTATATCAAAAATGGAAAGACCTTGGCTGATTCTGCCGTCTTAGGTGCTGCTAGAAATGCCATGGCAGTCAATGAATCTAACGCCAAGATGGGCTTGGTTTGTGCCACACCAACTGCTGGATCAGCTGGTTGTCTACCTGCTGTTCTTACAACTGCTATCGAAAAACTGGGCTTAACCGAATCACAACAATTGGATTTTCTCTTTACTGCTGGTGCATTTGGCTTAGTCATCGCAAATAATGCCTCGATATCTGGTGCCGAGGGAGGCTGCCAAGCTGAAGTCGGTTCCGCCTCTGCTATGGCTGCTGCCGCTATTACAATGGCTGCTGGTGGAACACCTTTCCAAGCCAGCCAGGCCATCTGCTTTGTGCTTAAGAATATGTTGGGACTCATTTGCGACCCTGTAGCCGGATTGGTTGAGGTCCCATGTGTCAAACGTAATGCTATGGGGGCAAGCTTTGCCCTAGTAGCTGCTGACATGGCCTTGGCAGGCATCACATCAGCCATTCCAGTCGACCAGGTCGTTGATGCTATGTATCAGGTTGGTTCAGCTATGCCAACTGCCTTCCGTGAAACTGCTGAAGGTGGCTTAGCAGCAACTCCGAAAGGAAAAGCACTCGCAAAAGAAATTTTTGGGTGAGAATCAGTCGACATCCGTGAATTACTAATTCAAAATTATAAAAGGCAAACATCTACTGAAAGATGTTTGCCTTTTTCAGATATGTCTAAACTTAAGATAGAATCTGTTGGATTTCTCGTCTGATACTATTTTTATCTAAACCATATTCCTTAAGAAGATAATCTTGTTGTCCTACTTGGCCAAAGCGTTCTTTTATACCAAGTCGGTAAACTGGCGTATTGACTTTGGTCGCCATCATTTCACAGATTGCACTACCTAAACCACCTGTAACATTATGATTTTCAACAGTTAGTACTGGTTTATCTGACAGCAAAGTTTCCACTTCAGGATGAATAGGTTTAACACGAAAGAGATCAATGACACCAACCGAATAACCTTCTTTTTCCAAAGAATTCGCTACTTCTAAACAAGATGCAACCATTATTCCAGAACAAACCAAAGTGAGGTCGTTTCCTCGTTTAAGCTCTATATACCCTTTAGAGAAATCTTCATCTCCATTATATAGGGGAACTGGTTTTTTCCGAATAGTTCTAATATATTTTAATCCACTCAATTGTAAAGTCTGCTGCAATACTGACTCAAATTGGACATCATCACTCACTTCAAAAACGGTAGCATTAGGAACTAATCGAAGAAGACCAAGTTCCTCAAAAGGCATATGGGTTCCACCATTCATCTCAGCACTAACACCGGCATCTGATCCAATAACAGTTGCACTTAATTGAGCATAGCCAAGTGAGATAAACAACTGGTCAAATACTCTCCTTGAAGCAAATGGTCCAAACGTGTGGAAATAAGGTTTAAACCCTTGGATAGATAAACCAGCAGCAAGGCCGACCATCTCTGATTCCATGATTCCACCATTAATGTATCGCATGCCAAATGCTTTCCCTAAATTATTTGTTCCCATTGAACTCGATAGATCCGCTTCTAATGCAACAACTTCCGGATGACTTTTATTAACATCAAGTAGGAAATCTCTGTACACTAGACGCATTTCTTTTGCTTCTCTTTTCATACCATATCCTCCAGTTGCTTACGCAAGTTAAACACTGCTTTTTCTAACATTGCTCTTTGTTCATCTGAAGGGCGTAAATGATGATTAGCTGTCATAGTTTCAAGCTCAGGAACTCCTTGTCCTTTCACAGTATCTAGGACAATACACTTTGGTTGGTTAGAGGTCGAAGATTGCAATTCAATAATCGTATCGTAAATTTCCTTAATATCCGAACCATTTACACGAAGTGCCTCAAATCCAAATGCTTTAAACTTCTCAACAAAGTCACCAGGATTGCAGACTTCCTCAGTCGTCCCATCAAGTTGTTTTTTATTATCATCTACAAATACGATCAGATTTCTCAATTTATGATGTGCTGCAAATTGAATTGCTTCCCAACATTGGCCCTCATTTAACTCACCATCACCAACTATTGTATAAGTAAAATGTGGAGAATCATTTATAATTTGTCCATAAGCTATTCCAGTAGCAACACTAATTCCTTGACCCAAAGAGCCTGTCGTCATATCAACTCCTGGAGTTAGATTTCTATCTGGATGTGATGGAAGCCGTGTACCATTAGTATTTAAAGAGTGGAGAAAGTCTTTATCAAAAAATCCTTTTAAATAAAGGGTGCTATATAGAGCAGGACCTGCATGGCCTTTAGATAAGACGAAGTAATCTCGATCCTTCTCCTTAAATAGCTCTGGAGTCATATCCATCACTTTTCCATATAAAACAGCAAGTATTTCAACGACAGATAGACTTCCGCCATAATGTCCAAATCCTAAATGATTCAAGGTTTCCAGTGTATTTAATCTAATTTCAGTAGCAAAAGATTTTAATTCATGTACCTCTTTTGGACTTAGGGCCATAGCTTACTCCTCCTTAGCAGGTGCTTTATGAACGAGAGAAATGCCAACCATAGCTGCAAGGACAACGATAAGACCAATAATGATACCAGCTTGTGAGCCAACTTGGTTAAGAACACCAAGAATAATTCCTGACAAACCAAAGTCTGCATCTGAGAAGGTAGAACCTTGGAATCCAAGAGAACCAAGAACCGGCATCAAGAATACTGGCAAGAAACTAATCAGAACACCTTGTAAAAAGGCACCAATTGTTGCTCCACGAACACCACCTGAGGCATTACCAATAACCCCTGCAGTTGCTCCACAGAAGAAATGAGGAACAACGCCTGGTAAAATGACAACAGATCCAGTAGCAATCATAAGGGCCATACTTACCAAACCACCAGCGAAACTAGAGATAAAACCAATTAAGACAGCATTTGGAGCGTATGGATAAACAATCGGACAGTCAAGAGCTGGTTTAGAATTTGGAACCAAGCGTTCAGAAATTCCTTTAAAGGCAGGTACGATTTCACCTAAAATTAAACGAACACCAGCTAGGATGACAAAGACCCCAGCAGCAAATTGTCCAGCCAATTGAAGGGCATAAACTAAACCACTAGTACCGCTACTCAATTCTTTTTCAATGTAACCTGAACCTGCAAAAATGGCAACGATTAGATAGATAATTGACATTGAAATTGTAATACTTACAGTACTATCACGTAAGAATGCTAAACTTTTTGGGAATTTTATATCCTCTGCTGATTTTGATTTATCCCCAACAAGACCACCAACAAATCCACTTAACCAATATCCCAATGAACTAAAGTGACCTAGGGCAACTTTATCATTACCAGTTAATTGAACCATGTATTTCTGAACGAAAGCTGGCGATAGACTCATGATAATACCTAAAGCTAGACCACCCAATAAAATCAATGGTAAGTTAGTAAATCCAGCAACTGATAGGATTACAGCAATCATACATGCCATATACAATGTATGGTGACCTGTCAAAAAGATATATTTAAAACGAGTAAATCTAGCAATAAGGATATTGAAGACCATACCTGCAAACATAATCATAGCTGTAGCTGAACCGTAAGTTGTCAAAGCAACCGCCACAATCGCTTCATTATTCGGTACAACACCAGATAGATGGAAGGCTTTTTCAAACATTGTTCCAAATGGATTCAAAGAACTTTGAATAATTCCAGCACCACCTGATACAACTAGAAAACCTACAAACGTTTTAATACCACCCTTAATAATATCTGGTACTGCTTTCTTTTGAAGCACCAAACCTAGAATAGCAATCAAAGCCACCAATATGGCTGGTGTACTTACAATATCTAATAAGAACTTAATCATTGATAGAACCTCCTAAATAAGACCCTTTTCTTCACAAATTTTAGTTACTAATTCTTTCAGCTCATCCATATCGATAATGCTATTTAGTACCCTTACGTCACCTAGGTGTCCTGCTGAATCTTCCAAGTCACGTCCAACAATCCAAATATCCGCAGCACTTGGATCTGCTCCACCTAGATCATAGTGTTCAACCTCAACACCAGTCACTCCTAGTTCGCTAAGAATAGATTCAATATTCATTTGAACCATAAAGCTAGAACCTAATCCTGAACCACACGCTGTACCAATTCTCAACATAATTTAATCCTCCTGTTGAATAATTTCTTTGATATCATTAAACTCTTGAGCTGTTAACAATCTTTCAACCTTTGCATTATCACGTAAAATCATCGTAAGATATTTTAATGCTTTTAGGTGAGTTTGATTATCGACAGCAGCAATACAAATTAATAAACGAATTTCTTGTGCTGGATCATCCAGCAGATAAATTGGATGGTCTAAAACCAACATAGACATCCCCACTTCATTAACACCATCTTCAGGTCTAGCGTGAGGAATCGCAATACCCTTTCCTAAATTTATGAAAGGTCCAAATTCCTCGACTTTTCCAATCATTGCTTCTGGGTAGTTGGCAGTAATTTGGCCACTTTCTAGCATTGGTTGAGATGCTTTTCGAATAGCATCCTTCCACCCCATTTTTTCTGAACTTCTTTGAAACATTTTTTCCGTAATTAAATCTTGTAACAAAGGTAACACTTCCTTTCTCTGCATTTCTTCGTATATAAAATTTTTCAGAGCAATGCGTAATTCTGATTCTTGTGAAACTGAAGCAAATCGCTTAATCAACTCAAGTAACCTCTCTAGCTCAATATCTTTGGGATCCATTTCTGGAAAATCTTTTGAGACTAATTGCACTAATTGTGAAGATTGCTCAACAGACATCATTACTGATACTAAATACTGAGGTTTTTGAGTCTCAACCTTGACTGTTGAAAATACTAAATCGAATTCATCATCCTTAAACTCGTGCAAACGATCTACTCGAGTGACTCCGATAAAGCTAACCTGAGGAAATAAAATGCGTAGATTTTCCTTTATCATTAGTGAAGAACTCGTACCATTCGGACAAACAATAACAGCTCTGTAGTTTTTTCTAGTCGACGTCTCATTCTTCTTAAGGTAACCACCAAAATGAACGACAAAGTATGCTATTTCACTGTCTGGAATAGATAAACCTACAACCTTTGACAATGGCTCCAAGGACTCCTTAACAAATTCAAATAAATCTGGATGCTGTTCTTTTATTCTATCTGTATAATCATTTGAACTAGGAAGACCAAATTTTAAACGATAGTAAACTGGAATCAAATGCTTAATCAAATTTTCTTTGAGCGTGACTTGCTGAGAAAATTGTAAGAGTGAAATACTTTCCATTTTTTCTACAATTTGATCAGTTAAAGTTTTGAAATAAGAAAAATCAACAGAGGTATTTCCTTCAAAACCACTAGATAAGAGCCCAGCTATATATTGGCGATCTGATCGAGTAAAATTACTATCAAATCCCCCTAAATCATAAGCATTATCCAATAAAATATCTGCCAAATTACGTATCTGAGAAGGAACCTCTATCTCCTCTGAAACTACTCTGGAAACTTTCCTTTGATAACGACATAGAATAAGCGTTATTCCATACAAACATTCTTGTAACTTATCGGAAATTGGCGTAAGGTGCAAATTTTTTGAATAATCCTGAACAAGTTTATTTAAAATCTCAAAGGTAATGCCATGAGGCCAAGCAGAAATAACATATTCAAGTCCCCAAAGTCCGACAGGAGAGTTTAGCAACTCATTAACGACTTTAAAAGCCATCAAATGTTTCTGTTTTTCATCACCAAGTATAATGTATCCTTGAGATCTAGAATATTCTATATCCAGGTGATGAGTTTGCAGATTCTTTCTCAAAGAACGGATATCAGACAAAGTGGTATTCTTACTAACCTTTAAAAAATCTTGATAGTGCCAATTCGAAACAAAATCAGTACGACAAAAAGTGTAAAGGTAAATTAAATGTAAACGAATCCTTTTTGGAAGCTGCAATTCTTCAGAACCAATTAATGTCGTTATATTTTTTCTGTCTAGTATACCTGTAACATAATACCTCCCTTTATCTTGTTCAATTTTAATTTCACGATTAGAGAGATAGATAGATAATTGATCGATACAATCTCTAACATCCTTTATAGAGAATCGAGTTTTTACAGATAACTCATATAATGAAAGATTTTGATTAGCCAGTAAGGTTATCAAGACTACTATAATTTTATGATCAATCATTTCTTAACCTTTCTACTTAAATTATATGATACCGCTTTCAGATCATAAAGCTAATTAGGGCACAATTTAGAGTACTGTAAAAACTCTGTAGATTGTGCCCAAGATAATATTCTAATAGATTGTAAAATAAAGCAACTTACAGAATCGAATTTTTTGAAAAGAAACTAAATTTCTTTCAGAAATATTTCTTAACAAAAAAACTTAGAAGCACTCATACTTCTAAGTTTTTTCTTCTTACATAGCCTTTTCAACGTTTTGATTTTAGCTGAATAGCCATTTTGTTAAAAAGTGCCATGTTTCTTTGGCAATACTTGCAAGGAAGGTTGAGAGACTAAATGCGTTGAATTTTTTGAGGAGATTCTCAACAAGTGGAGCGACAGTCTTAGGTATTTCCACTGGAGCCTTACTTTCTTCTTGCTTACCCGTATTATCCTGAGATGGATCTGGCACTGTGTTTGTACTATCGTGACCATTATTTTGTCCAGTTGGCTCAGTCTCTGGAGCAACCTCTGGTTGATGCTCAGGCTCAACTGGTTTATTTTCCGGATTTGGCTCTGGACTTGGTTCTGGCTGAGGATCAGGTTTGATTGGTTCGTCAGTAGTGTCACTGCTTGTGTTTGTCATTTTTTCAGTTACGAAGAAGTTTTTGAATTCTACTGCTCCATCCCAGAGACCGACACCTACATGGGCTTGATTGAAGTAATTATCCACAGCATCAAATTGATGATGGAGCACTTCCTTGCCATCGACATAGACTGTCATTGTGTCCTTGCCTTTCACAACCTTGACATGGTGGTACTGACCGTCATTGATAGCCTTATCCAAATGAGCTTCAGCGATGGTTTCACCACCGAAACGGAAGAGACGAACAGTGTCGTTATCAGCAAATTGAACAGAGTAGGCACGACCTGGTTCTTCACGTTCCGCAGCTACAAAGAGGTTGACCAAACCATGTTGGTATTTGACATCGATATCATAGTCAAATTGCTTGAAGCCATTACTTTCATAGGCCATGAAGAAGTCATTGGCACTGACATTGCTATCGTAAAGGGTATCGTCATCAATATACCAATTACCAGTAACAGCCTTTAAGCCTTTAAGGTTGGTAGCAAAATTGTTGAGCGTAATGTCAATATTAAAGGTCTTGGTCAATGATGGGTTTTCAACTGAAGTTGCTGTGACAGTGAGATGACCTTTGTGAAGGGCTTTAAGAGAAAGTTTATTGTCATGTTCAGTATAGGACACCAAACTTGGATCACTTACTGTCCATGTCACATCTTGCTCTTCAGAAGCCGGTGCGAGGTAAACCTGCAAGTCCTTACTTTGACCAACTTCAAGAGCCAAATGACCTGCAACTGTGGTGTTCATAGCAACAGCCTTTGTAACTTCCTTCTTGTCAGTCCAAGTACTCTTAATTGGGTAGATAGCAATATTTGCTTTGGCTGGACCACCTTCAA
This sequence comes from Streptococcus sp. HMSC078H12, assembly GCF_001814615.1. Classification (NCBI taxonomy): domain Bacteria; kingdom Bacillati; phylum Bacillota; class Bacilli; order Lactobacillales; family Streptococcaceae; genus Streptococcus; species Streptococcus sp. HMSC078H12. The sequence goes on from NZ_KV817339.1 coordinate 63,033, forward strand.
CCAAGACACTTGCTCCAACGGCTCTTGGGCTTGGGAAAATCTGATTAGCACCAGCTACCGTATTTCCCTTAGCAAAGACTTCTACACTCGCACGGTCCACATAAAGATGCAAATCAATAGAACCATCTTCATTGCGAGTCACTTGTTGACTATTAACCTTAGCAAAAGCATCAGAAAGGATAGTACCAGATTGGCTACGGTCAATAGACAAAGTTTCCTTAGTTAAATCGTAAATGACCTTAGTAGCTTGACCATCACCAACGCGAAGATTAAATCCAACTGCTGTCGTGTCCTTACCTGGTACAAAGTGAGAAACCACTTCATAAGTATCGCCTTTGAAATCTTTAAGCAATTCATTGTCAGAAGCCACTGTGACATTTTCAAAATACTGGGCATTTTCTGTGTCACGAAGGCTTTCGTAGGCCTTAACAGGGGTTTGGGTCAAGAGGTAACGGTCGCCTGATTTAACCAAACCAAGGTCAAGGTTAAGGTTAAAGGTACCATTAAATTTTTGACCTACAGTATCTGCAACCAGATTACAATAATCTTCCCAAGTGTTCATCCAGTTGATTTCAGTCAATTGTGGGATGTTGGGATGGTCAGCTGTTCCAAAATCATGAACATAATAAGTCATAGCAGCATAGGAATCCTTACCAAAATTCATGATTTCGTCATGGTCTTGGTAAACATCATCAGCTACAAAGGCCCACTTGCCATCCACTTGTTTAAAATCACCAACCTTGTAAGAACGACCGCCACGTGAGAGGACCCACTTGAGTGCACCATCATTGGCTACAATCGGATAAAGGTCAGGACATTCCGTATGCAAATCCTTGTAGGTTGTTTCAACTTGCCAGTTCTTCAAGTCTTGTGAAGAATAAATGCGGAGTGGACCACCAGCAAGGACCATAAACCATTGGTTATCCCAGCGGAAGACCTTAGGGTCACGGAAATCTTGGTTTTGAAGGGGGTCCTGAGACCAGTCGGCAACTACCTTGTCATATTTTTGCCAAGTTCTACCCTCGTCCTCACTATAGGCGATTTCAATCCGTTGCCCATTACCATTTGAAGTAATAATAGCTACCAGGCCACCTTCCGGAGATTTGAAGAGGCCGGAGCTATTGGTACTATCAACCACGACAGAGCCTGAGAACATGTGACCCGTCGCATCTGGATAAAAGGCTATCGGCTCTTCATCCCAATGAAGCAAGTCTCGGCTGGTCGCATGGGCCCAGTGCATTGGTCCCCATTTGGTATCATCGTAAAATTGATAGAAGAGATGGTAACGTCCCTTGTAGAAGACCAAGCCATTAGGGTCATTAGCCCAGCCATCCTTGACAGAATAATGATACTGATCACGATAAAGCTCGTTGTAATAGACATCATCACTCTGTCTGCGGTGGATATTAACACGGTAAGTCAAGGTCACTGGACGACCAAGCGAATCGGTCACACTACTTTCAATAGTAAAGTAATTGGCACCTACAGCCACTGGCAATTGTGAAATATCTGTGTAGACATTTCCCTTGGCATCTTCTACCTTGATAACAGCATTTGGATTATGCTTAGTGATGTCAAGTCCTACAGTCTCAGCATTGTGTCCCACATATTGGATATGGAGTGGTTCTTCAGAGAAGAATTGGGCTTGTTTTTCAACAGAACCTGTCTTTGAGGTCACCACAAGATTGTCAATCAAAGGAAGACTGGCATCATCAAGATTAACATAGCGGGTGTTTTTGAAAATGACATTGGCATTCCAATTAAGAAGTCCAAAGTAACCTTCTGGAAGGACTTGAGGTTGACCCTTGTCACTTTTTTGAAGAACAGCATCACCTGTACTTGCGACAAGCACATCATTGACATAGTAAGATAGCCACTGATTAGCCGCAACTACTCTAAGATTGTAGGTTTCATCGGCAGTTGGTGTTACATCTTTTTCGTCTACAAGTTGAATATCATGATTATTGACCCAACGCCAAAACTTAACCTTATGGTTACCAGAGTCTACGTTGACCCCATACATATTTTTATCGCTACTATCATTGTTACCACGGAAAATGAGGGCAGCGGCACCACCAGCTTCCTTGAAGGTCACATCTGTTGAATAGATAAAATTCTTGCCCTCGGATTGAGAATAAAGGAAAGAGTCTCCCTTGTCTTTAGCTTCTGAATGAATACCGTCAGCCTGCATTTCCCAGTGACCATTTTGGTCTGCGGTCATCCCTTCTAGATTGGTAACCGCTTCATTATTAGGCAAATCCGTTTTTTCCGCTGTCACATGAACAGGACTGGTGCTATTCGTTACAACTGGAGATTGTTCTTGATTGGTCTGATTCAAATCGGCTTCTTGCGCTTGGTTAGTTACTTTCTCAGCCTCACTAGCCTGTGTTTGTACTTCTTTTGACTGGTCAGGGCTAGGCTGAGTGGGATTATCTTGAGCTGTTTTAGCAGATTCGGAAACAAGAGAGGGGCTTGGCTCTACCACTTGGGGGACTTCCTTGGTCGTGCTAGGAGCAAGCTCCGCTTGAGGGGTAACTTGATGGTCAGTTTGAGCTACCACTTCTTGAGGTACTTGGCTCACAGTTGCCTGTTCCACTTGGTCCGCATAGACAGGACCAGCCAGGGCCAAACCTGCAAAACTTACCAAGGCACAGCCATAGACCCATGTCTTCCCACTTTTACGCATAAACCAATTTTTACAAACAGTATCATTCATGACTCTTCTCCTTCTTTAGAGCAACATTAAATGTTAACTCAGTTTTCATGAAAATTCAAAGTCAATACATTTGCCTTTATTAATAAGCCTGTCAAAGTTTCCGGAAATATCTCCAGGATTTATATTAAAACGGTAAACGCTTACTTTTAATATCATTATAGCACTATAATCTGAAAATACCATCTTTTTCTGTAATATTTTTCATATAAATGAAAAACTTCCGAATTTGCCATTCGAAAGTCTCATATTATGCTTAATCTGAGCCTGTTAGCAGGCTATTTCCAATAATACCAATGGTTACAATAGCAATCCCAAGGAATCCCAAAAGGCTAGGTAGACTATCTCCGAGGAAGAGGCAACCACCCAAGAGGGTAAAGAGAACTTCACCAGCCTGAGTAGCCTCAACTACTGCCAGTTGCTTATGGTTATGCTTAACTAGATTAGTGGCCTCGAAGAAAAGCAAGGTTGCGACAACCCCAGAAAAGACAGCTACAATTAAAGACTGTAAAATCTGTCCACCTGATGGAAGCCCAGCATCTGCTACAGCAAAAACTGACAAGAGCAACCAAAAAGGCGTACTCATCAAGGTCATCCCAAACACGCGCTGCGTCGTTGAAAGCTGATCCTGCTTACAGTGGACCATCATCTTACGATTGCCCAAAGGATAGGCAAAAGCGGCCAGTAAAATCAAGAGACTAGCACGGACCACACCGCTACCAAGACCACTACCGAAGTAAGGAATCTGGATGAGAATGATCCCTAAAAGGATGACCAATGTCATAAGCAGTTGCTTACCAGGTATTCTCTGCCCAAAGAGTGGCGTCAAAAGCAGACCAGCTAGAATGGTAATCTGCCAAGTGGCCGCCACAAACCAGGACTCGCCATAAATGGAAGCTAGAGACAGCGGTCCATAAAAAAGACCAAAACCCACCGTACTCCAAATCAACCAAGTCAAGGGTGCTTTCTTAATGGCAGACAATACACCTGCCAGCTCACCCTTACGCCAGACCAAAACAGCCAGCATAGGCAAGCTAAACAAATAGCGTAGACTAGCACTCCACACCCAGGACCCACCCGAAAGATTCATACTACGATTAAAGATAAAAGTAAAAGCAAAAAAGAGGGCACCAAGAATACCATACCAAAGCGCCCTCGCAAATTGAGATTGTTTCATAATTGTAAACTCCTGTAATTATCCTATTGTACATTATTTGCAGCAATAAAAAAAGGAGGTCATCATAATGACTTCCTTTAATCGTATACAGTTTTCCTTAAGAATCAAGTAAGCAACCTGTATCTTAGTCACCTCTTAGCTGTACTTGTGTACGGGCTAGTAGGTCTCCTAGATGCCTCTTATCTTTCCTAAATATCGTCATTGCCAGTAGCAAAACTGCAAGTAGAGTCGCCGAATTAGAAAGGATAATGGATACCACATCAAAATCACTATATAAGCCATGAATCGTGCCCATATGACCGAGTTGCCAAGGTAAAAATTTGATGCCATTTCTAATCAAGCTAGCCTGCACTGTTTTTTTCTGGTAGACAAGTTCAAGTCCCGCTTTTACCTTCCCAAAACTGCCATCATTTTTATAATCCAAGAATGTGAAAAGGAGCGTGATTGGCAAAACAGAGGTGAAAAATACAAGCCACTGCGACTGCATTTCTGTAAACTCTGGGACACCATTAAAAAAGATGATGTAAATAAGCATCGAACTTAAAAACAGAAGAACTAAATAAGCTAGAATGAAAAGATAATCAAAGAGAAATTCAATCATTCTTTTTTTAAACGGAATAGGATTTATTGCTATAATTTTCATCATCGTCTCCCCCTTTCTCATCTCCAATTATAACATTTTTAATATTCTAAATAATATTTGAGAAGAAAATCTGCTGGCTAGCGCCCTCGCAAATTGAGATTGTTTCATAACTGTAAACTCCTGTAGATTTTATTATACACTACTTCTATTATGGCTTTTGGACTTTATTTCAATTTTACGTTATATTATTATTAAAAATCTAAATCATAAGGAATTATGTATGTCAGAAGATATTAAAATCGAGATTGGAAAAAGAATTCGTGAAGAACGTGAGCGACTTGGTTTAACACGTGAGCAAGTTTGTGATACCGAAGAAGAATTAACAGTAAAACAACTGATGAGAATTGAGCTAGGTCGTTCTTTACCAACGATTGTGAAGCTTCAATATATTAGTGATAAATTGGGAGTTTCCCTCAACTATTTGTTAGGTGAAACACAAATAGAACTGCCAAAAGAGTATTATCAGATTAAATATAAACTCATGAAGTCTCCTGTCTATGGTGACTCGGAACGTATCAAGAAAAAACTAGAGGATATCGAAGACCTCTACAACAACTATATTGATATTCTACCAGAGGACGAGCTTTTAGCTATTGATCTCATTGAAAGATCTCTAAATTTTATGGTTGAGGAAAAATATAGTCTTCTTGAATCTGTATACGAAGACTATTTAACTCAAGCTTTGAAAAAAGAAGCATATTCCTTAAATGACCTTCTATTAATTTCTTACTATGCCTTACGATGTCAAGATTATGACTATGATAAAGAGAGAATTGAAAAATTTAGACATAAATTAATTAAGCAAGAATTACAAGGTGATGAGCTGTCTAACGTTGAACTGATAGGTGCTTTATCAGCTATCGCTGGGATATATGTGATGCATCATGACTATAAAGAAATGAAGTCTGTTGTTGATAAAATGTATGTTCTTATTGATAAGACACTTCAACAAGCTTATAAACCCGCAGTACTTGTTTTTGAAGCAAAATATTATCTATTCTATGAGAACAATAGAGATAAAGCAACCGAACTCTATAATACGGCAACTGTTCTGGCCGAAGCTTTTGGTGACCAAGTCTTCATCAAAAATCTTAAAATGGAAATAAATAATGATTTAAATACAAGTAACGAATCAAAGTGACATAGATGTCCTTTTGATTCGTTATTTTTTTGTTTATACTCGTTCATATAATCAAATAGGAGAAATCAAGATATGACAAACCTTATCGTAGCAAAACAGTTAAGCAAAGAATTTCAAAAATATAAAGCAATAGACAATCTAAACTTCACAGTTGAAAAAGGTGAAATTCTAGGTTTCCTTGGGCCATCAGGTTCTGGTAAAACGACAACAATCAATATCTTAACAGGTCAACTCAGTCCTAGTCAGGGAGAAACTTATATATTGGGTAAACCATCCCTTCAGTTAAAAGAAGATGATTTGTCAAAGATTGGTTTAATCACTGAAAATAGTGGCTTTTATGAAAAATTGACACTTTATGATAATCTTCTATTCTTCGCAAAACTCTACAACGTTTCACTAGATTATATTGACGATTTGATGAAACGTGTAGGTCTTTATGACCATCGTAAAACCTTGGCAGAAAAGCTCTCCACAGGGATGAAACAACGAATGCTTTTAGTGAGAGCTATCATAAACAAGCCAAAAGTTCTCTTTCTTGATGAACCTACTTCTGGACTAGATCCATCAACCTCTCAAACCATTCATGCTCTTATTGAAGAACTAAAACAACAAGGAACAACCATTTTTCTGACGACACATGATATGCACGAGGCTACCATTTTATGCGATAAGATTGTACTTTTAAATAAAGGGAAGATTGTTGAAGAAGGAAAACCTGCTGAGCTTATTCAGAAATATAATACCAATAAGATGGTAAAAGTGACCTACTGCTCAGGTCAAGAAAAAGTGATTCCTTTCTCTGAATTAAATCATCTTACTGCTACTCAAGATATTCAAACCATCCATTCATGTGAACCAACTTTAGAAGACATCTTCATTCAACTTACAGGAGGAAAACTTAATGTTTAACCAATTCAAATCTTTACTATGGCTTAGAAAACGAGTCATCAAATCTAACAAAACCATTATCCTACAAATCCTCCTTCCTTTAGGATTTGCCTTTCTCTACAAACATATCTATGAGATTCAAGGTAGCCTAAACAACTCAATGAAAGTCAATCTATTAGTACAATGTTTAGCTTTGTCTTTGAGTTTATCAGTTGGAAATCCAATCAGTACTATTGTTTCCGAAGAAAAGGAAAAAAATATTTTAAGAACCTTGTTTTTAAGTGGTGTTAACAGTAAAAACTATATTCTTTCAGTTTTATTTTATCCAGTGCTTATTAGCTTAGTTATGACAACTGCTATTCCGAGAATACTCGAACTTAATATTGAAAATAATTATGGTCCTTATCTTATCATCTCGCTTGCTACAGCTTTAGTAATCATGCTGATTAATCTTTTCATCGGATTAATCAGTAAAACTCAAGTATCTGCCCAAGTAATTAGCCTTCCAGTATCAATGATTAGTATGTTTATTCCAATGCTTTCAGGGATTAGTAAAGATTTCGATAATGTCACGAAGTACAGTTATATGGGATTGTTCACAAAATCTATAAGCCAGCTTGAAAGCTTTAAGTGGCAAGACCAAATAGCAAGCTCACTTTCTCTACTAGCCTGGTTGCTCCTCTTTAGTGCACTGACCATTCTACAATCTAAGAGATTACGAAAAATATCCTAATTCCAAACCACAACCATCTAAACTGAGTGTTAGATGGTTATTTTGTTTATTCCCCATCTTTTTCTCTAACCATAAAAAGACAAATCCCTGGAGTCTTTTCATTCACATGATTTTAAGGTATATTATTATATAATTAAAACTCAAAGGAAATACAGATGTCTGAAGAGATTAAAATCGAGATTGGAAAAAGAATTCGTGA
>NZ_KV817339.1:70626-134468 GCF_001814615.1 Streptococcus sp. HMSC078H12
ATGAGAATTGAGCTAGGTCGTTCTTTACCAACCATTGTCAAACTGCAATACATCAGTGATAAATTGGATGTTTCCCTCAACTATTTGTTAGGTGAAACAAAACTAGACATTCCTGAGGAGTACTATCAGGCTAAATATAAACTCATGAAGTCTCCTGTCTATGGCGACCTCGAACGTATCAAGAAAAAGCTGCAGGACATTGAAGAACTTTATGAAAAATATATTGACATTCTACCAGAGGACGAGCTGCTAACCATTGATATCATTGAAAGAACCCTGAATTTTATCTCTGAAGAGAAGAAAGAAGATCTTGTTGAGATTGTATTTGAAGACTATTTGAATCAGGTATTGAAAAAAGAAGAGTACACCTTGAATGACCTTTTGCTAATTAAATACTATACCTTTCAATGTCAAGTTGGTGACTATGATAAAGAAATTGTTGAAAGTTTTCGATGTAAATTAATTAATCAAGAATTACAAGGGGAAGAGCTAGTTAATGTTGAACTACTGGGGGCATTGTCAACTATAGCTGGAATCTATGTGATGCATCATGATTATAGAAATATGAAAACTATTGTCGATAAAATGCATACTGTTATTGATAAGACCCTACAACATGCTTACAAACCCGCCGTACTCATTTTTGAAGCCAAATATTATCTCTTCTATGAAAACAATAGAGATAAAGCGGCTGAGCTCTATAATACAGCTACCGTACTAGCTGAAGCTTTTGGTGACCAAGTCTTCATCAAAAATCTTAAAATGGAAATAAAAAAAGATTTAAATATAGAATAGAAAATATATCAGCAACATTTTAAACGTGATTTATTCTATAAATAATACCTACCAAAGAAGCATCTGAAGTTAAACTCAGATGCTTTTTGATTAATTCAATTTTTTCACTTAAACTTGCCCTTATCCTTCTTCCCATACCATTCTTCTACTGACTTGCCTTCCCAGTCTCGGTATTCCTCAGGATATTTCCATTTGTAGTAGCCTTGCAGCATATAGGGAAACATGAAATAAATTTCAAAGGCAGCAATTAGTATATTGAACACTAGGAATAAAAATAGAACGCTTAATCCTCCAACCAGACTATCTACATTTCTTATTGAATCCGAAAATATCATACGAAAAATTATCCAGGGTGCTACGACTACTCCACCATACTTGACAATGAATCTAAATACTCTATTAAACACTCTATCGGTCGAACTCTCTATTTCAGTACCACCATATAATAAATTTAGTAATGAGGTAGACTTATCACGTATCATATAAATGATTGTGAATAGAATTAATCCTTCAAAAGCAAACATTCCCACATAGCCAACAAGACCATAAAGTAAATTCATCAAGAAAAGATTAAGTTCAATTAACAGCCATATTATAAAAGAAACCATAAAATGAAACTGACCTCTATAGATTAAAATGAACTGTTGGTTGAATCGCTTTCCTAATATAATCAACAGAATCCATATTGCTAGCCCCATCCAAAATGCCCAGTATGGAAGAAAATTAATTTCGGACAAGCCTACTGTCAAATCACTAGGATTAACATGATAAAATAAATGATTATTTAAAGCAACAATCAACCAATTAGGACCGATTATAAATAAGATCGTCAAAATCACTAACCAAACATACGACTTTAAGGTCCCTCTGTATTTTTCTTTTTTTAGAGCATCCTGATAAATATCCTCTGTATATTTCCCTGAGACGCTATCATCTAATAAATTTAGACTCTCTTCAAAACTGGCTTTAAAGATTGATTTTTTCATTTTTACCTTATCAATAATTCCTTGTGTTTTTTTAGGCACTTCCAATTAATCTCTATTTCGATTGGTTAAATCATAAAGAGCGAGACAGACCTTTTTAGTTTTCTCAGCTAGTGTAGAGTCTGTGTTTAACTGAGCCTCTAGCTATTCTATGGACAAATCAGGATCTATCTGCACGATTGAAAGAATGAGATAACTCTCAAAAAGTTCTTATATTTCTGCTTTAATTCCGTCTGACTGATTGCTTCTCTAGCATACTTTATGACAGCATCAAAATCTCCTGACCTAAGCTTTACGAGTGCCTTGCTCTACCAACTGAGCTAAATTGGCTAACACTTTTATAGTATAGCACTCTCAATTTTTTGTCAGGAAGTTTTAAACGATTTTCTTTATCAAAATCTGGCAAGGATTCTGGGGATCCCATAGTTGAGGAAAAATCTCTAATTTTTTAAAACCAACACTTCGATAAAAGACATTTGTTCGATCATAATCTTTATTAGAGCCTTCTGCTACTGTTTTTACCTGTAGGTAGTCTACTTGTTTGCGTGCTTCACTTTCTAAAGTAGCAAGCAATTGACTCCCAATTCCTCTACCTTGATGAGCTTTTTTTACGCCGAGACAATCAATCTCTGCACACTCTTCACTAGAATAGGACAAGCTTACAAAGCCAAGCAAATCACTCTCCTGATAGGCTGCCCACACTTGCAGGTCCTTGGCTCCTTCGGTGTAGGCTTGCGTGCTTTCAGGTATTCCAAACCATTCTGGCAAATCCTTTAAAACCTCATCAACAACTGCCATTTTTTGATCTTCATCCTTGACTTCTTCAATTGTAAACATCATAAGTTCCTTTCTTGATTTTAGTCTTACTTTCCCCCTTACGAGCCAGCACTTTCGTAGGCATCCAAGCCCCTATCCCAGAGTTTGAGGGAAATGAAAAAGAAGGCAAGGGAAATCAGAATCAAACCACCGATATTAAAGAGCCCATTCTTACCCTGCAAGAAATAACTAGCAGGATAGTAGGCCGTAAAGGCGAAAGGTACAATAAAGCTAATTAACCAACGAAGGAGCGAATTGTAAATAGAAATAGGATACTTGGCAAAATCATTAAACATATAGAAAATGTAAATCATGGCACCTGACTGCTTGGTCCAAAAAGCGATGCTGGCTGTCGCGATTTTTAAAGAAGTGTAAATCAAGGTCGCAAAAGGAATACAAACTAGGAAAAGCAGGAATTTTGGAAGCGTCCAAGCAATGCTTGATACTGTTGTTCCTAATAGAATGCAACCGACCAAAAGTTCCCCCAAGGCATCAATCTGAAAGGTCTCAACGAGGATGTGAAAGAGAGGATTGATAGGACGAGTCAGATACTTGTCAAACTCCCCTTTTCGAACTAGCCGTTGACCTAAAGCCCAGAGATTGTCAAAAAAGAGATGATCTAATCCCTTGGGAATCAAGGAAAATCCATAGATAAAGGCAATCTCTTGAAAAGTCCAACCTTCCAGGGATGGGATATGTTGAAAGATGACATTGAGAAACAAGAGGTTTAGGCCTTGAGTCAGAAAGACTCCCAAGACACCAACCACAAAATCCACCTTGTATTCCATGATTTGCTTGATGTATTGTCTGATAAAAATCAGATGCATGCGTTGATATTTTTTCATACTATCCTCCTTGAATAGTGATAAATGACTGGACTCGTTTCCAAATCAACTGAGACAAGCCCACCATCACTATAAGCCAGAAGAACTGGAGCAAAAGCGCTTGAAGAATCTGACTGGCATCGTATTTCCCAACAATGATCATAACCGGGGTGTAAATCAAGGATGAAAAAGGCAAGAAGGAGAGAATAGCTGAAACCACCTTTGGAAAAAACGTTAAGGGAATTAAACTTCCAGACATAAAGGCCACTATGGAAGTCTTGAGTAGATTGGAACCCCATAAATTTTTAAATACAAAGGCTGAAAATCCAAAGCAGATATTAAAGAAAAAGTTAATCAGATAGGCTAGGGTTAAGCTAAAGAGGTAAAGGACAGTTAATCCCAGCACTCCTACAATACCTTGCCCAGATAAGATTTTCATCAAAACAATGACACTTAAAAATGGCAGTCCAACAGAGATAAAAATCAACCACTTGGAGCCAAGTTCGGTGAAAAGGTAAGAGGCCGCAAAATGCACTGGTCTCAGCAAGCGCATGATAATGGAGCCATCCTTGACCTCCTCCCCAATCATAAAGGAGCTATCAGACCTGGTCAAGAGATTGGTCACAAAACTCATGATGATGTAGAAAGTGATATCTGCCATACTGAAGCCCTGAATCAAAGGCTCCTGGGAGGAGTCAAACACAGCCTTCCAGAGATAAAAGGCCACAAAAGCTCCCATGACATCGCCAATCCGATAGAGAATAAAGTTGACTCGATAGGTAATCAACTCTTGAATCCCTGCATTGATAAAGGGTTTATAACGTCTCCACAATTTAACCATCTTAGAGCTCCTTTCGGTAGAAGCGACGGATAATATCTTCAATATCCGTATCCACCATCTTCAAATCACGGATTTCAAAATCAGACAGGGTTTGCTTGATAATATCAGCTGACTGGTAGCGAGAACTATCGAATTCAATAGTCAGGCTATTTCCTTGTCTATCGATGGTCATATCAGGCAAGCCCTCATAATGAGAGACGAGATGATTTTGACCTGGCGTCAGGTCAAAGGAAAGAGTCTTCATCTTGCCAAAGGTTTCCTTGAGCTGGCTAACCGTTCCATCAAAAATCTCTTGCCCCTTGTCAATCATAAAAATCCGATCACAGAGTTGCTCAATGTCACTCAGATCGTGAGTGGTCAAGAGAATAGTTGTTTCTTCTTCCTGATTAATCTGAGTAATGGCCCGACGAATGTTGTCCTTGACCGACACATCCAAACCAATGGTCGGCTCATCTAAAAAGAGAACCTTGGGATTGTGAAGCAAGGAAGCCGCAATATCCGCCCGCATCCGTTGACCTAGTGAAAGAGTCCGCACAGGATCTTTGATAAATTCCTTCAAATCCAAAACTTCATTCAAAAAGTCCATGCGCTTATGGAAAAGCGAGTCTGGCACATCGTAAATCTCCTTCAAGACCGTGTAGGTCTCTTGCAGTGCCAAATCCCACCATAGCTGGGTGCGTTGTCCGAAAACGACTCCAATATCCTTGACATAATCTTGGCGATTGTCCTGTGGAATCTTGCCGTTAATCCGACAAAAACCCGATGTCGGTTTTAAAATCCCTGTCAGCATTTTGATGGTGGTTGACTTCCCAGCACCATTTGCCCCGATAAATCCTAAAATCTGCCCTTTTGGAACTTCAAAAGTTAAATCCTTGACCGCTTCAAAGGTCTGCTTTTCAGGATGAACAAAGGAGCGCAAAGCTCCCTTCAATCCTGGCTCCTTAACTGTCTTCACAAAATTTTTCTGAAGATGTTGCACTTCTATCATTGCCATATCTATCTCCTACAGTAAAAAATCAACAAACCGTGTCCTCTAAACACAAAAAGCCAATTTCTCATCTCCTAAAATCTGCCTTCTTTATCACAGCAGAAGTCCTCAGTATTACTCTATTATAAAGCAGTTAAAAAAGGAAACCAAGTGTTATTCTCGAAAAAGAGAAAATAGTTTTGATACTTGAAAAAATCAAAACCACCTGTCTAATTCACTAAACAAAATGACACAATTCAATAATTCATCAAAGCCTCTACATATTCCTGTAGAGGCTCATTTCAACTTCTCTCATTCTTGCTTGTGAATGTTTAGATAGATTATAAGCCACAAAAAAGCCACCATATGGTGACTTCATTCTTATCTATTTCTCCTCATCCCAACCAGTCTTTTTCTTTGGCAATGCGGACGGCTTCTGTTCGGTTGCCTGCATCGAGTTTAGTCAGGATGGCTGTCATGTAATTTCGGACAGTTCCATTTGAGAGAAAGAGGCTTTCAGCAATTTCTTGGTTGGTTGAACCTTGGGCAACCATGGCCAAGACTTCTTGTTCACGTTGACTGAGTGGATTATTGTCAAAGGCAACACCTTCAACAAGCTCTGGCGAGTACTCCTTTTGTCCTGCTAGGACGGTATGGATGGTCGCCATGAGGTCACTGATGGAACGTTCTTTGAGCACATAGGCATCCACATGGGCTGCGAGAGCTCGTTTAAAATAGCCTTTTCGTTTGAAGGTGGTCACAATAACAACCTTCGTTTCACTTTGATTGGAACGGATCCACTCAAGGACATCAAGTCCAGTCTTTATTGGCATTTCAATGTCTAAAATAGCTACGTCGACCTCTTCTTTTTCCAAGAGAGCAATGGCTTCTTGGCCATCACTGGCCGCATGGACATCTTCGACATCGTCCTCCAGCATGAGGAGTTGGCAGAGGGCATCCCTCAACATTGACTGGTCTTCGGCAACTAATAATTTCATGCTTTTCCTCCCTCTTTCAAATGTACACGAATAATGGTTGGATGCGATTGAGACAGAATTTCCAAGTCTCCATCTACCAAACTGAGGCGCTCTCTGATACTGTGTAGTTCTTGTCCAGTGACTTCCTCAAAGCCACAACCATCATCCTCAAACTCAAGGACAATACCATGATCACGTCTTAGACGAATCTGACAGCTATCGGCCTGGCTATGTTTGATGACATTATTAGCCAGTTCACGAAGCACCATGGACAAGGTAGACTGACTAACGGGTGACAGGCTGTCTAAATCAAGGCTACTATCCACGGTCAGGACGATATCAGATAGGTCAAAGAGCCGCTCAAGTTCCAGTAGCTCCTCGGCCACCGTTCGGTACTTGAGCTTATTGACAATCTCACGCACCTCATACATGGAGTCTCGGCTAATCTGGTTCAATTCTTCCAGATTCTTTCTAGCAGCTTCATACTGCTCCTTGTCCATCTGTTTCAAAGCCAACTCGGTTTTAAGACTCATCATGGCAAAGGTATGCCCTAAGGTATCGTGCAAGTCACGACCAATACGATTACGTTCATTTTCAGCTGATAGGATATTGATGGTACGGTTGGCTTCTTCCATCTTTCTCTCCTGACGCATACGGTTTTGAAAATAGTACATTCCCAAAGAAAAGAGGGGAATAACCATAGACAGCAGGTGGGTGCTCAAATCGTCTGTCAATAGGAAAGATGATGACGTCAAAATCAAGAGTGTCGCTAGAAAGGATAAGAAGCGATAAGATGATATGCTATCCTCAAAGCGCCAAACGAGAAGATTGACGTTGAAAAAAATAAACCACATCATCCCCCCCTGGAAGGTCAGGGTCATAAAGATAATGTAAGCTAGAGTGTAAAACCACAGAAAGGGAATCCACTTACTATAAGCTTTTTTCAAATACACCATCAGGAGATAAGCTATGGTAAACAGTCCAGTCAAAACTATGGTCCAAACTGGAAAATACCCACCAAAGACTCCCAATACTGGAAAGACAAGGAAAATCAGACTAACAAAATAAGCGAAATCATTTTTCTGGTAAGTTCTAAACATGGTCACTTTCTCTGTAAGATTTAATAAAAAGGGCTAAGCCTGTAGCTATTGTAGCATAGACCAGGATAAAAATGAGTGATTTCCATGAAAATTCCCCTTTTTTCGCAAAATTGACTACCAACTGATTAATATGATAGATGGGTGTCCACTCCGAAATGTGCTGAACCCATTTTGGAAACATGGTAACTGGCATCCAAGAACCACCGATAATAGCAAGTCCTAGAAAGACGATATTTCCGACGATAGCCATGATTTGTTGAGACTTAATTTGGGCAAGGAGCAAGCCAAAGGATAGGAAGACTAGGCTTGACAAGAGTAAAAGAGCCCCTGAACCAAGCCAATGTGATAATGGCATCTTAACATCACGCACAAAAGCTCCCACACAGAAAGTCACTAGGATAGCAACCATAAAATTCATAAGAACTCGAAAGATTTTAGAGAGGTAATAGGATTGAATACTGATTTTTGAATGTTCGATGTAAGTTAACCAGTGATCGGTTTGATCCTCTCTAAGCATGTAGGGGAAGGTAAAGAAACCAAAGCTGGACATAGAAAATCCAGTCATGGTCAACATATAAGACAAGATAAAATCTTTTTGTGACGCTGGGTCAGGACTCATTTCCATACCTGAATACAAGAGGAAGAATCCGACGGGCATTCCGATGGACATGATAAAGACTGGCCAACTGCGCCATGTTTTTATCCATTCGATTTTAAGTAGTGCTTTCATGACTTGTCCTCCCTTGTGCTATCAAATAGGCTATCTAAAAGTGTCTTGTTTTGAATTTCAATATCAGAAATACGACAGCCTTGAGCTTGTAAACTACTCCATACACTTTCAATATCTTTAGTCATAAAGGTGACAACATCACGTTTTTCAGTCACATCATAAATTGCTGCCAGTTTATCAAGACTTGGCGCAAAGCGACTTGCTAAGGTGACTTGTTTTTCCTTTTCCTCGCTACGCATAGCATGTGGCGTAGTATCCCTGATGAGTTTCCCCTGATGAAGGACCAAGATGCGGTCAGCTGTGTGCTCGACTTCTTCGATATAGTGGGACGAATAGAGAATGGTCACACCTGACTTTTTCAGATCATTTATGATTTCCCAAAAGCGTTGGCGTGTCGTAGTGTCCATCCCTGCTGTCGGTTCATCTAAAAAGAGAATGTCAGGCTTGCCAATAAGACAGAGGACAAAGGCAAGAAGACGTTTTTGTCCCCCTGAGAGTTTGTCCGCGAACTGCTGATACTGTTCGTCTTGGAATTGTAAGAGTGCCTGTATCTCTTCTTTAGATAAGCCATTCTCAGAAATATCTTGGAAAAAAGCAATCAGTTCCTTAACTCTTAATTGTGAGGGAATGGTATTTTCTTGAAGGAGAACAGCAATTTGATCTTGTGCTTTACCCTTTTTGCCCTTGATTAAGACTTGACCGCTACTAGCTTTTTTGTCACCAAGAATGCAGGACATTAAGGTCGTTTTACCAGCACCATTTGGCCCAATTAAGGCAAGACAGTCTCCTTGGCCCACCTCAAAGCTAATATGGTCTAAAATTGTTTTTCCTTTGATTTTTTTGACAAGATTTGTGACTTGAAGGATTGCTTCACTCATGTGTGTGATTTCCTTTCTTTTGGTAGAAGGCTAAAAAGACATAACAAGCTGCAACAGACACACCCATGACACTGTAGAGAATATCACTGCTGCCATGAAGTAGGACATAGGCAAAGAGGATGGTCCAAATTACCGCTAGGAGCATGACGCTTAGTATTTTCAATAATTTCATACTGGGCCTCCTAGTTTTTCAATTCTTTAATGACAAGGTCGATAAAACTTTTAGCCATAGTGATAAGAATGTAAGCTGAGATAGACAAGCCAATAATCATCCCCAAATTTGAGAAGATAGCGTCAAAGTTCCCTTTTTCAAAGATGTCAGTAAACATGCTAAGTCCAGCAAAGACAGTTCCGATAACAGCGTAGATAAGGTAAGATGTTTTGATTTTCATGAGATGACCTCTTTCGTTTTTTATTATTTCTAAGTTATGACTAAAGTATATCTTTTTGGTCATTCTCTTTTTAGCACCAGATGTCATGACATGACATGACATTTGTCATGTGACGTAAAAAAGCCGACCTAAGGTCAGCTTTCTATAGTCTAATATCTCTCAGCAAGTTCGTAATAAGTGCGGACGACATGTCCTTTATAATGCACTCTGACTTTCCGTAGCCAAAGGCTATCACCTTTTTCAAGGGTATAGAAGTCATCTCGACTAACGAAAAAGTTACGTTTTGCCTCACCAACTTTAACGACTAGGAAATGATTGGTACTCGTTCTTGGTGCCTTAGCAATTCTCTTTCCAACGATGACACCTACTACCTTTGACCAGTCCTCGCTATAATAGCCCATCTTGGTTAAAATAAATAGAAGAAATTTATCCGTTAGTATCCAAATACCAGCAGAAAGAGCAAGTACGAAAAAAATAAATATTACTGTCACCAAGCCCAGACTACCACTCTCACGTCCACTGTCAAACCAGAGATGCAAACCTTTCTCATTTCCAAAATACAGCAGGGCTAGAAAAATACCTGTAAGGAGGAGAGAGAAGACTCTTTCAATATTTCTCAAAATAAAATCTTTCATGTCTCTACTCCTTTTCTACCGTAGTGTAGCTACCATTTTCACTCTTGATAGCAATATCTGATGACATGGCTACTGATAAAGTAATGGGACCACGAACTTGGCCATCAGTATCTCTGAGTTCCCAATTGCTACCGTCATTGCTTGTGGCTAACCCCTTGTCTTCTTGTCCATTTTCATAAACTGGCAGGACATAAACCTCTGTCACCCCCGGTAGTTCTTGATGCTGTCCTGTCGAGCTGTCCTCAATCACAAAGGTTGAACTAGCTTGGTCATAGACCACTTTCTTTGTATCAGAAATGGGCTTGTCTGATTTTTTAGCCAAATCAGATATGGCTGAAGCTGCCTTATCTACCGTTCCCTGTGAGACCAGTTCATTTCCTGTAAGGCCTGTGATGACCTCTATTTTCTTAGGTTGCGATTTCTGCATCTCTCTGGTGAAAAAGCCATTGGCTAGGAAAAAAATACCACATACCATGACTAGAAAGGATAAGACAATCACCCCTCCACCTGTCCGTGTGGGCTCTGTCACTTCTGTCATTGGACGAAGAGGAGGTCCTTGCCAAGCGGTCTTTTTGTGTCTCTTATCCAAGAGGTCACAAAGGTAGTCTTCCAACAATGCGAAGCCATAATCCTTGGCTAGACTTTCAACCCCTTCTAAGGTCTCATAACTTAGACCACCTCTTTCAAGTATAGCACCAATAGTCTTGGTAAAACGGTAGGCAAAATCCTGATCCTCCAACCAGCCCAAAGCAGCACACTCACTCATATCATCTTTGAGTTTAGAAATAGTCAGAGTATTATATAGGAAATATAGCTCAACAGTCTGAAGAAAACTATCCTGCTTTTCGATAGCTAAATCTTCATTTAGGACAGAATCCTCGCGAGTCCTTGAATGAGGCTCACTATGATTGAACATTTCATGAGTATCTGATAAAGTTAGCTCATCCAACTGCTCCTGTTCTTCTTCCTCAGAGTTCAACTGCTGAACCTCATATTCAGTCACTTGCTCGTCGTTAACTTTTTCAGTTGCATAATCTGTAAGCTCAAGTTCATCAAAACTTTCTTGCCCTTGACCAGACTTGCTACTATCTGGTGCTTGTTTTAAGGAAGCTTCTAGCTGAGAGGCAGACACCATCCCAACCACGCTGCCATCGGTCTGTTTATAGCCTATGACAGCACTCACATCCTCATTTCCAGATTGCGATTTTTGCCAGGCAAGGGCCTCTTGATAAGCCTTTTGCAGGCGTTGGAAATTTTCAGGGTCATCCTCAGGGTGATAGACCTTACTCTGTTTGGCATAGGCTCTCTTGATGTCCTTAAGATTATTGGTTGGTTGAATGCCTAAAATCGACCAAAAATTCATATGTCACCTCCTATCTCCAGAAATTAGGGTCATCAGACCTATCAAAGGGCTCACCATTCTCCTCATGGTCGTCTTTTTCTTGACGGAAAATATCCAAATCATCTAGTGACATGATATTTTCAATGCTATCAAGATAAGCTTGGTAGCGTTTCACGATTTCTTTTCGCTTCTTGATATTGTTAATAGCCAATTGATAGCCTTTTTCAAAATCTTCCATTTGCCACAAAAAATGTAATTGCATCTTATAAGGCATTTCCATAATTAAACGATAGGCCCGCTCAGTCTGCGTTTTAAAGTCGGCCTCAAAGGACAATTGATCAGAGACAAGTTTAATATTCTCAAGGTGCTCACTCTTGTCGACCTCTTCGATTTTACTTTGACTACCGATACGATACGTTTTAGTCTCGCCTGTTGACCCCAGTTTAACTTCTATATAGAGCATGGAATTAATATCGTAAGTAAAGGTGGTCTCAAAAACCTCTGTCTTAGTCGTAGTTCCAGGAACATCGATAACAAACTCATCTAAAAAGAGATTTGCCTCAGGATCAAGCGATTCTCCCTGATAAATCATAAAGCGACATTGTTTCTGTCCCCGACTGGCATAATAATATTTGCTTGCAGAGGTCGGAAGGACAGACAGCTTATTAATGACCTTTGAAAAGATATTTTTATCAAAGTCAGAGTCATAGGCACTGATTCCCAATGAGAAAGGACAAATATCAGTAATTACCAAATCTTTGACCTTCTCCTGACGCTCTTTAACAGCTAAATAAGTCCCCAAACCACGTGCAACCAACTCATCCATATCCTTCAAACGCTTAATAGGAAGATTGAGAAGATTCGTGATGTAGGATTGAACCAAAGGCATCATGCTAGACCCACCGACCAAGATAAAGGCATCCAGCTCATGAGCCCTGTAGCCACTATCACTCACTGCCCTACCAATGACTTTCTTAACACGATCAAGAACAGGTTGAATAATGGACTTAAGCTCAGCTTGAGTGTATTGTTTCATGTAATATTGGTCATCGTAGGTCAAGGAGACTGCAGCTAGTTTTTCCTTTTGTAGCTTGAGTTTGCAACGTTCTGCAGACAAGAGGAGACTAGACTTTTGCTTGGTATCTAGCTTCTCCAAATCAATCCCTTGAGACTGACAAAAATCTTCAGCGATAGCCTTATCAAAGTCACTACCACCCAAAAAATTATCACCTGCAATAGAAACAATTGAAATCACATTATCAAAACAATCAACCACAGAAACATCAAGTGTACCTCCTCCAAAGTCGAAGACGATGAAAGACTCGTCCTTGCCAATCTTGTGACAAGCAATGGCTGCCGCAGAAGGCTCGTTAATCAATCGTTCCACCTTAATGCCCAATCGTTGTCCAATAGCCTTGGTCGCAGAGCGTTGTTTCTCGTTAAAATAAGCCGGCACACTAATGAGCACCTCATCTACTTTTTCACCTAAGTAACTCTCCGCATCAGCTACTAATTGTTTAACCACCAAAGTTGACAAATCAGTTGCCGAGAAAACTTCCCCATCAAGGTAAAAGATTTCATTGTTTCCCATTGAACGTTTAAAGAGTTGAGCCGTATTCTCAGGATCAGTCACTAAGCGTTCCTTCGCAATTTTTCCAACCGTCAAGACATCGTCCGACACATGAACCACGCTGGGCGTCAAATATTCGCCAAAACCATTTGGAATCAGCTCAACCTCACCTTCACGATAGGTAACCGCTAGACTATTAGTCGTCCCCAAATCAATACCAATTGTTGCCATAACATTCTCCTAAACTGCTTTTGTCCTTCCATTATAACATAGTCAAAAACGTCCCTATTCAAGAAGTAAATAAACTATTTCAAATGCGCCATGAACTAAGAAAGTCAGCAAAGAATGACAGATGATTCTCTTTGAGAACGAAGTGAGTATAACTAAGACTTTCCGCTGTGATAAGAAACCCTGAAGAACTTAAACTTCAGGGGTTCGGAAGTTTCGAGACCTTAGACTCGAAACTTAGGCAGGGAACTTCTTTGACGTTGGCTGACGTTCGTCATCACCTAAGGAAAGTCTCGAAAAAGATTCTTTATTAAAAAATAAAAGCCAACCTAAGGTCAGCTTTTCATTTTTCTTATTGATTATTTTTTGAATGGTTCTTCCACCATGATGAGAGGATGGAACCTGAGATATTGTGCCAAATACTAAAGATAGTTGATGGGATCGCAGCTTGTGGCACGAAATATTTCATGGCAAGGGTTGCTCCAAGACTTGAGTCTTGCATCCCCACTTCGAAGGTAATGGCTTTTTGTTGGGGTTCTTCCAAACCAAGGATTTTTGAAAATCCAAAACCAAGGGCATAACCACAAAGATTGTGGAGCATAACGACTGGAATGACAAGGGCTGTCGCTGCTGTGAAAATATTAGCATGGTTAGCAGAAACCACTGCTCCAACAATCAAGAGGATGGCAGCTTGTGAAATCAAAGGCATAATCTTGATGATGGCATCGATTTTCTTACCAAAGATTGAGTGAACAAGCACACCCAAGATGATTGGGACAACCACGATACGCAAGGTACTAAGGAAGAGGCTTTGGGCAGGGACACTCACGTACTGACCAGCCAAGAATGACAAGAGGGTTGGAATCATGAGTGGTGCCAAGAGAGTTGAGAGGGTTTCAATAGAGACATCCAAGGCAACATCCCCACCTGAAAGGAAGGCCATAACACTAGATGAAGTCCCACTTGGACAAGAGCCGACAAGGATAACCCCTGCTGCTGTCGCACCCTTAAGATGGAAAATCATACAAAGTAACCAAGCCAAACCAGGCATGATGACATAGTGGGCAACAGTCCCAAGGACAACTGGAATTGGACGCTTAGCAATACGTTTAAAATCTTCAGTGGTCAAGGTAAGTCCCATACCAAAGAGAATCAAACCAAGTAGATAAGCCGTGTTGGGAATGACCCAACTACTAGTTGTGGGAAGGGCATAGTTAAAGGCCGCCCAAAGGATAACAGCTACAGTAAACCATTTGCTGAGCCATTTACTAAAAGATACAAGTGACTCCATAATGAAACCTTCTTTCTATTTTCACAGAATAGTATAGCACTTTCATTTTGAATTTCAAGGTAAATTTCGAATTTTCTGAAATTAATTCCAAAAAATAAACCCTCACACTTAAGATGTGAGGATTTTGTGATTTCTATAAACGTTAAACCTTGTCTTGCGACTTTTCTTCAAACTGTTGAGCCCGTTCTTCTCCCCACCATAGTGGCAATAATTCGCCCAAAGTAATGGTTTGACGTGTTTTATAGTCAACCATAAACTCCAAGCTACGATTATCGGGATGGAGTTCCATTAGAAATTCTAGACAAGCCCCACAAGGCATACCAGACGGTCCACCATGAGGTGGCTGGTCACGAAAGGCGATAATACGCTTTACCTTGGTCTGACCAGTCTCTTGATACATATTGAAAAGGGCCGCCCTTTCGGCACAAAGATGGAAAACACCACAAGTTCCTTCCATACAAAAGCCAGTGAAGATTTGTCCATCTTCAGCCTCCACCGCAGCCACGACATGCTTAGCATAGACAAAGTCTGAGACTTCCTGTGGCTGATACAAGGCTTGAGCCTGTTCATACATTTTTTGCCAAATATCCATTTTTTCTCCTTTAAACACGATCACTTTCTCTGCTTATAGTTTTCTTCAAACATGCGACTAGGGTTAGACTGGCTAATAGTGTCATAGAACATGTCAAGTTGAGTTTTTAAGAGTGTCATCGTTTTATAAGTCTACAAACTCATTCAAATCTATTATTTCATCAAATTGTTGGATAATTCTATCGGTGTCTACATGTGTGATATAAATAATTAATTTACTCGTTTGTAACAGTCGATTCTCTATTTTTGATAACGTTTCAAGGTCAATACCAGAAGAAAATTCGTCTAAAAATAAGATATCCGTCTTCATCAATAAGGCTCTTGCCAAAGCAACTCTCTTGGCTTCTCCACCTGAAAGTTTTATAGTATCATTTGAAAGCATTAACTCTAAAGACTCTCTATTAGCCCACTTAGATAATTCTACAAATTTCAATGTCTCAAACAGTTCCTCTTCTGGAACATCCTCAGAAAATAGAGTAAGATTATCACGAAGTTTTGCATTGAACATATGAGGGTGTTGGGGTACATAAGCTACATTATCAAAGATACTACTCTCTTTGATACTTTTAACATCAATACCATTAATTTTAACTGTTCCTGTGTAATCGTTATACTCTCGTAGGATTGCTTTTAATAGTGTGGTTTTACCAGTTCCACTCCTCCCTTTTAATAGGTACTTCTTATGCTTATAAAACTGCCCATTAAAAGGGATAGCTTCCGAATTATTTTTAAAACGAAAATTATCAAATGATATAACTTCAATATGTTCCAGAGTATTAAGATTTTCCTCTATAATTTGAAATTCAGTAGAAAGAGTCTCTATAGTTTTCTTACCACTAATAAATTTAGCTAACAAATCAGAAGAAGCATATATTGGGTAAGAAATCCTGACTAATAATTGTGAGAATGCTATTAAACTCCCTAATGTCAGTTGACTATTTATGATTAATAGTCCCCCAATAATCCAACTACCGAAATAAAGAACATTTGAAAACAGCTGATTTAAACTGACAACAACATATTGAGATCTTTCAACATTTGTTTGGCGTTTAAGTAATTTTAAAGTTTGAATATCAAAGACTCTATTAATGTCAAAACTCTTGTTGGCAATTTTCCAATCAGGTATACCTTCGATAAGATCTTGAATAGCTGATACTGAAGTATTAGTAGTGTCAATTAACTCTTCTTGTTTCTTTTCTAAAGGAGTTTTAAAGAGTATAGCTACAAAAAGATTTGGTAAGCTTAAAATCAGAGTTAAAGTTGCTAATAAAGGATTAAGATAGAGAGAAACAATTATAGCAATAATTAATTGGCAGATTAAGTAGCCACCCCAGTATATGGAATAAAAATAATTAAATTCAATTTGATCTATTTGAGTAGTTAATGAGGCTAGAAGTTTGTCATTTTTATTTCCTGTAAGTAACTCTAAAGGTGTTTTTTGAATACCTTGGAAAATAACATTCCTATAAGCATATGCAGATTTCTTACTAATGATTGCTGTCAGTGATTGTTGAAGATAGTAGATAAGTGTTTGAATCAACAAGAACACAACTACAAAAATAGATGTAACAACATAGCGCCCCACTCCAAGTTTGATAGAGTCAATAATTAGTTGCATCAAATAGGCTTCACTTACCATTGCAATAGACAATAAGATAGTAAGTATTGAATATACTCGGATATCTTTTTTAACAACTTGATAAACAGATTTCATTAATCTCTCCTTTTAACATGTCAGAAAAATCAAATATTTCAATAAATAATAACATATAATTTTTTAGAAGTTTATTATTCAAAAATGACGCTAAGTATAAAGCAATTCATTGCTTTAATTACTTTCAATTTTTTTCGTTTCTAAATGACTATTTCATAATATCATATAAGTATGGTACTATACTTTCCCCGTCTAAATCAGCTAAATTTTTTATCCACTTATACTCCACATGTTCTTCTGGATCTAATTTAATATTGATATTTTCATTTTGAAGTAAGTTGGCACTATAGACAAGTCTTGTAAATATCTTATTATTATCTATATTACTATCTTCGTGAATAATGTTTTCTAATGAAATAACTAGGCCAACTTCCTCTTGACACTCCCTGATTGCGGCTTGTCTAGGAAGCTCCCCATCTTCTACACTCCCACCTGGAATATCCCAATAAGAGGGATAATAATTTTTTTCTCCTCGTTTAATATCACTACGTTTTATTACAAGATATTTATTTTTAAACATTATCAAACTATGTGCTATTAATTTATTTTCCATTAATTTTCTTTCCTTTCTCTTGTTCTGTAATTGATACTTCTTAATAATCGTTTTCATGTAATTGAACAATAGTTTCCTTGAACTCTTTAGTATATTTTTGGCTCATTTAGACATCTCCTTTGGTTAGATACTATTCTACAAAAACGTGTCCTTAAAATCATACTAACATCAGACCATTGTCTCCCTTATGACTAGAGCGAGGACGCTCGATGATCACTTTTTTCAGTAGAACTTGATCAATCTCTTTCATACACTACTCCTTCAACTTATCCTTGCCATGTAGCACTTGAATAACCTTCGTAGTCCAAGCCTGCAACCCTTCTCCCTCATAGTCTAGGTAAATCACTCTATCTTGTAATTGACTAGGAATCAAACATTCAAAACAAGCCTTATCTTTCGAAGGAATAATACACAAATAAAGAAAGGTATCCAAATCTAAACTATCTCTTACCTTCGCAACGTGATAGCCATCAAAAATATAACCTGGTGCTTGAATTAATTCTTCATACAGGAAATGAAAACTAACGCCAGGAATGAACTTTTCTTGCAATTCTTTCTCTGAAGGTGCCCGTTCTAACAAACGCTCCATAGCGAGTCGGTAACCCGAAGTCGTATTAGACCATCCAAACATGATATAGTCAAAATAGTCTGCTGGATCAGAAGCTGCATTACGACTATCTGTAACTAGCTCAGCCCCACTTTTACCAAATACTTTAACCGCTGACATGAGTTTTCCAGTCTGAAAAATAGTCTGAGCCACCTCAACTGTACAAGTATGACTACAATAATCTGAAGTAACCAACTTTTTCTGGATATCATAGGTAGAAGCTACAATCTGATGACTTGGTCTGTATGGAGGAAAATAGCTATGCTTTTTCAAGTAATCATGAATTTGTATAGTTAATTCATGATCCTCACATTCCACAATGGTCTGACGATGATGGTCCTGTTCATAAGCAATAAACTTTGCTAGCTTCTCCAATTCCCATTCTTGAATTTGAGGATAATTTTCAAGAGCAAATTGATACGTCCCATCCCACTGAAGACTATAATCTGCATTACAAACTTTTACAATCATGGTCCTTCTCCTTAAATTCTCTTACTTTTATTGTACACCTCACTACCCAATTTAAAAAGGAGAAGAATATACTGTCTTCTCCTTTTTTATAATGATCAGCCTTTTAAGAATGATAAGTTATGAATCATAATTCTTCCTTACGCTTGGAATTCTGTCAATATTTTGGACACATTTTTAAGAAGTATATTTTCTTGATCTCGTTGGCTTGGTTGGTGACTTTTAAAGGAGTAGTAGCTAGACCATGAAACTTGGAATAACGACACATCACCTTGATAAAAAACTAGTGACTAGCACATAGATGGAAAACACCACACGTTCCTTCCATACAAAAGCCCGTGAAAATTTGCCCATCTCCAGCCTCAACGGCAGCCACAACGTGTCTAGCATAGACAAAGTCTGAGACTTCCTGTGGCTGATACAAGGCTTGAGCCTTTTCATACATTTTCTGCCAGATATCCATTATTTCTCCTTTAACCTCGATCACTTTCCCTTTGAGACTTGATAAAGAGTGCAAGCCCTGTTGCTACTGCAGTATAAGCTACAATAAACAGGAGTGATTTCCATGAAAATTTCCCATTGATAGCAAAATTAACGACCAATTCATTGACATGATAGACAGGTGTCCACTCAGAGATGCTCTGAACCCACTTAGGGAACATGGAAATAGGAACCCATGAACCACTCACTATAGGCAAGACAAGGTAAATAATATTTGCCACAAGAGACATGAATTGTTGAGATTTAATCTGAGCGATAAGTAAACCAAAAGCTAGAAAGAGCAGACCGGACAAAAGTAAGAGAGCACCTGACCCTACCCATCTAAAGAATGGCATCTCTACATCTCGGAAAAAGGCACCTACACAAAAGGTCACAATGATGGCAACCATAAAGTTTAGAAGCACACGAATGATTTTAGAAAGATAATAAGCTGCAATACTAACCTTTGAGTGCTCGATATAGGTCAACCAGTGTTCAATTCGGTCCTCTTGCAACATATAGGGAAAGGTAAACAAACCAAAACTAGACATGGAGAAGCCAGTCATGGTCAGCATATAAGACAGCAAAAACTCTTTTTGAGCTTCTGGAGTAGGTGCTGAGAAGATACTAGAAAAAAGGAGGAAAAATCCGACAGGTATCCCGATTCCCATGATAAAGACTGGCCAACTTCGCCACGTTTTAATCCATTCAATTTTTAGTAATGCTTTCATGCCTTGTCCTCCCTTGTTGAATCAAATAGGCTATCCAAGAGTGTTTTATTTTGAATTTCAATATCAGAAATTCCACAGCCCGAATTTTCAAGACTTTGCCATACCTTTTCGATATCTTTGGTCATGAAGCTGATGACATCCCTCTTTTCAGTGATTTCATAAATATCTGGCAGTCCATGAACAATGCTAACAAAGCTACTTGGAAGAGTGACCTGCTTCTCCTTCTCTTCGTGTCGCATAGCGTATGGCGTGGTATCTCTGATGAGTTTCCCTTGATGGAGGACTAAGATACGGTCAGCTGTGTGTTCCACCTCTTCGATATAGTGAGAGGAATAGAGGATAGTTGTCCCAGCTTTTTTCAAGTCATTGACAATCTCCCAGAAACGCTGACGAGTGGAGGTATCCATACCCGCTGTCGGTTCATCCAAGAAGAGGATTTTAGGTTTATCAATCAAACAAAGGACAAAAGCCAGAAGACGTCTTTGCCCACCAGAGAGTTTGTCCGCAAACTGCTGATACTGGTCTTCCTTGAATTGTAGGAGTTCCTGAACCTCTTGATTGGTCAAGGGATTATCAGAAATAGATTGGAAGAAGGCAATTAGCTCTTCCACTTTCAAACTATTTGGAATGGTATTTTCCTGAAGGAGAACCGCAATTTTATTTTTTGCCTTACCTGCTTTACCATCAATGAGGACCTGACCATTACTCGGTTTTTTATCACCAAGAATACAGGACATCAAGACAGTCTTACCTGCCCCATTAGGTCCAATCAAGGCCACACAATCGCCCTTGTTTATCTCAAAACTAATCTCCTCTAAAATGGTCTTTCCCTTGATGCGTTTTCCAAGGGATGTGACTTGAATAACCGTTTCATTCATACCTGTGATTTCCTTTCTTTTGTATAGGAGCCATGCTAATTGACGATAGAGCTGATATCATCGGACTTCCCTTAATACTCCACTTCCAACTCCGTACAGAAGAGACTTCCGCTCAGATGAAGCCTAGTTTCAACTTGCTCGATATCAGATTCAAAACGATCCACCTTCACAGATGACAGAGGATGTGAAATTCCAGTGGCATCCATGACACAGTCGTGAGGAAGTCGGATATGA
The DNA here is from genome assembly GCF_001814615.1 of Streptococcus sp. HMSC078H12. Lineage (NCBI taxonomy): Bacteria > Bacillati > Bacillota > Bacilli > Lactobacillales > Streptococcaceae > Streptococcus > Streptococcus sp. HMSC078H12. Next base: position 91,252 of record NZ_KV817339.1, read on the forward strand.
ACTTCACCAAACTTAGCATCAAGATGAACAGCTACCTGATCTGACGCAAAGCTGGCCTGACTCAAATCCAACCAAAGCTCACCAAAAGCTAGATTCATATCAATCGTTTCGACTTCTTGAGAATAGATACGATACCTATCCTCAGCCATATAGGTCTTAACAGAAATATGAGGTCCCTCTTGGTCGTTCTTATTAACCTTATAATCTTTAGTGAGCCCTTTCTTTGGACTACGACCATAAAAAAGCTCTAAAGCCAAGCCAATTAGAAAGATACCGCTAAAGAGATTCCACTGTGCAAAATCGAGGTTTAACAAGTCATGAACATAGGGTGATAAGAAGGCCAAACCAAGAAAAATGAGGAGCGGTCGCCTATTCAAGATACCAAAACAAAAGAAGGCCACGAAGAAAACCAGATTATAATTGACCATGATCCAAAAATCTGGAATAAAGGCACTAGCGATAAAACAAGCTGCTAGTAAAAGCAACAGGATGGCCCGAGCATTAAACCGTTTCATAAGGAGACTCCTTTCTAGTAAATGATTGCAAATTTCCAATTATTTTCACTATCAGTATAGCACTATTTGTAAACGTATTCAATGTTATATTAAAAGGATTTGCAAGAAAAAAAGAGCTTTCGCTCTTTCATTATTTTCAATGTTTGACAGTTACCTGTCCAAAGGATACTGAACCTGTTAGAGAAACTGTAGTGCTAGCCAAGTCTCGTTCTCCTAGACTATCGTAGCTTTTCACTCCTGCCAGGCTTGTATGAAGGCCGTGTGCATCCACTTGCCAATCCTTAGGTACTCGAATGATAACCTGAGAAAAATTTGCCTGAACCACAATCTGAGGTCGGTCTGTCATAAACTGAGCCTGACGCAAATCTAAAGTCAAACGTCCAAAATCGGCATTGGCATAGACAGTTTCGAGATTTTGTGAAGTCACCACCTGAACAGACTCTGAAAATAAGGTCTTAGCGAAAATCTCTCGCTCATGTTCTTTAGAAACCTTGTAAGAAAAGTTCTTCTTATAACTTGGCTTGCTCAAACGGTCCACCGCAATTCCCAAGATAAGAATCCCTACAAAGAGGGTCCATTCTGAATAGTCCAATCTAAAGAGGTCATGAATATAGGTCGATAGAAAAGCCATCCCCAAGAAAAAGAGAAATTTCCCCTTAGATTGCCAGCTCAAAAGCACAAAAAGCAAGGCCAAAATCAGCTTATAATTAAAGGCCAAATAAAGATCTGGAATAAAGGCTGTCGCGATAAAATAGGCAGCAATGATAAGTAGGGTGATAACACCTGCATTAAAGCGTCTCATAACAGTTCCTTTCTAAATCCTGTCCTTGAGTTTTTCCACAAAAAGGTAGGCTGCTGGACAGAAAAGCGTATTTTTAATAGTCAGATGATTGATCTGATAGATTTTCTTACGATCCGTGTGAGGAAAGGCGGCACAAGCCTTAGGACGGACATCATAGATGTCACAGAGATTATCAGGCCCTAAGAATGGACAAGGCATAGACTTGAAGACCTTGTCACCATCCTCATCTACCTGCAGGTACATCTCCTCGAAAGCAGGTAACTTCATGCGAAAATGCTTAGCAATACGAGTGATATCCTGCTCTGTAAAGTCTGGTCCTAACGTCTTACAACAATTAGCACACTGGACACAATCAATTTCTTGAAAGACTTCATTGTGTACCTGCTGAACAATCTTATCTAAATTTTTAGGGGCTTTCTTCTTGAGTTGTGCTAGAAATTTACGGTGCTCCCCCTGCTTTTGACGTGCCAATTCCTCGTAACGTTTGACATCAATGGTCTGTGACATGTGTTTTCTCCGATGATTTATAATTCTGTCATCTATTATAGCATAAAAAAATAGAGCCTAGTTTGAAGCTAGACTCTAGGTCAGTTACATTGATACGATTCTACGATATGAACGTGAAGTAAGGGCAAAAACCAAGACATAGGCTAGGAAGAATACCCCACAAACAATGATAGTGACCACTAACATAAGACTTGGGTTGAAAACCCCAATAATACGCACAATCAAACTGAGCATATGATAGGCAAAGGCCAAGTGAATAAAGGCAAAAATCAAAGGGAGGAAGAAGACGGTAAGTACTTGCTTACGAATAGTTTGCTTGACTTGAAGGTCGTCCAACCCAATCTTTTGAAGAATAACAAAACGCTCACGATCCTCATAACCTTCAGAAATCTGTTTATAGTAAATCACAAGAACTGTGCCCAGCATGAAGATGATGGATAAAAAGATACCAATAAATAAGGTTCCACCAACAAAGCCATTTAGCATCCCTTCTGTATCATATTGGCTATTAGCAGTGAGGTAAGACTGAGAGACGCCAGTATTTTGTCCAGCTAACTGTTGTGTTTCTTTATCTGTCATTTGGTCTAGCAAATCTGAATTTTTCTTGGCATCATGTGTAGGGTCTTTGACGTTAACACCAACATAGGTAGCTTGAGTGGTTGCTGTTCCTTTGATACTTTCTTTAAAATCATCCATATCAGGAACGACAAGGTAGTTATAATCAGAAACTATGATTGTAAAGATATTGGGTACTTTACCCTTAATAAAGTCATTAAGGTCATCCTGAATCTGGTAGGTTTGACCATTGAAAGACAAACTCTTTTGATCCTTCAACGTTTTACTTTTACTGTACAAGCCGACTTGGTTTGAAGCCAAATTGAGGTCTTTACCTGTTAATTGTTTATAAGTAGCTTGTGAGAAGACAAGAAAAATTGATTTTGGTAAAACTTTTCTTTCATTCTCAGGAAAGATGGTTAGCTTATTTTTTTCTTGTTCTTTGATACCAAAGTAGAGGTAAGTTACTTCTGCTTTTTCATTTACCTGATTTCCCGACTGTGCTAAGAAATCATCCATAATCTTCTGTGTGCTTGTTAAATCTACATTCGTCCCTGTAACTGAGTAATCATGTGGAGCAACACTCGCTATATAGTCTTTTTTCCCAGCATAGATACTTGCAGCTCCTACAAGCGTCACCAAAACCATACTTGAGAGGATAGCAATAGTCGCCAGACCAACTGCATTTTTCTTCATCCGAAAGACAAGGTTGGAAATGGAAATCATATTATTAGGCTTGTAATAATAGCTTTTCTTCTTTTTCAAGAGTTGCAGAACGACTGTTGTCCCGGCATTAAAGAGAAGATAAGTTCCTAGAATAACTAGTAAAACAGCCAAGAAAAAACTCATAATAGCTATTACTGGATCCTTAACAGAGAGAGCAAGGTAGTAACCATACCCCATAGACCCAAGCCCCAAAAAGGTCTGAATAACTAGTAACCGTCCCTTTTTTTCACCCTTAAGGCCATCTTTAGTTAATTGTAAAGGATTTAGCCGTAGCAATCGTAAACCATTTATCAAAACCAACAAACTAAAAATACAAGCAAAGATGACAAGAACAATAGGAATTGTCATTACTTGAAAGGTCGAAACCAAACCAGTACTTTCACCGATAAGCCTTTGAAGAAAAGCATAAATGAGTTTATCGAATAGTGCCCCCACACCAATACCTAGAAGCAGAGTCACAAAACCCAAAATCACCGTTTCTTTTAGAATCATACTAAAGAGATGACGTTTCTCTAAGCCTAGCACACTATAGAGACCAAGCTCCTTTGAACGATTTTTCATGACAAAGCTGTTGGCATAAAGAACAATAATTCCAGAAGATAGGGCGACAATTCCAAGTCCCATACCCAAAACCGCCTTGATAGAATCTGCCCCAGTTAAGTCATCCAGATGTGGATTAAGCGTTAAAGATGTAAAAATATAGGTAATGGCAATAGTCAGAATTGTTGCTAAAGCATATGGATAATAAAGCTTACGATTTTTTATGAGATTGGACAAAGCCAGTCTATTGGTCAGAAGAAACATATTAGTTCACCTCACTTGCCATTACTGTCAGTGTATCGGAAATTTCTTGGAACATTTGATGTTCAGACTTATTACCTTTGAAGATTTGATTATATAGAATACCATCCTTAATGAATAGAACACGCTGTGCACGACTGGCAGCCGCTGTCGAGTGAGTTACCATAAGAATGGTCTGACCACTGTCATTGATAGCATCAAAGACATCCAAGAGAGCTGCTGAAGATTTGGAATCCAGGGCACCTGTTGGCTCATCTGCTAAGAGGATTTCTGGTTTAGTGATGATTGCACGCGCAACCGCCACCCTTTGCTTTTGTCCACCTGAAATTTCATAAGGGTACTTCTCTAGTAGGGAATGAATTCCCAGTTGACGACTGACTGCTTCTACTTGTGTCATCATTTGCTTAAGTGGGCGTCGAGAAAGGACCAAAGGTAGTAAGATATTATCTTTAACAGATAGGGTATCCAAAAGGTTGAAATCTTGGAAAACAAACCCTAATTTTTCACGACGAAAACTGGAAGCATCCTTATTTTTGATGGTTGCTGTGTCCATACCACTAAGATAGACACGCCCTGCTGTTGGTTTATCAAGCATGGCAAGGATGTTGAGCAGGGTTGATTTTCCTGAGCCAGACTCACCCATGATTGCAACATAGTCACCCTTTTCAACTGTGAAATGGATATCTTTAAGGGCTTCAACCTGATTTCCTTTGAAACGTGTTTTATAGATTTTTTTAACATGTTGAACATCTAGTAACGCCATAATAAGCTCCTTTATTTAATAAATTTGGAAGAGATTTTAGGAACCTCTTACTTAACTTCTGATACCATTTTATAGAAAAAGCAAGGTCTCAACCATAACCCTTGCTTTCATTTGTGGTCATATTTCTTACACTTTTGTAAGTTATTAATCAATAGCCAACTTCTGCTTTTGAAAATGAATGGAGACTGTGGTTCCTTGGCCTACTTGTGAGCTAATACTAATATCATGTCCGAGCTGATCAGCAATTTTCTTAGAAAGATAGAGACCTAACCCAGAGGACTGCTGAGTCAGTCGGCCATTGTAACCTGAAAAGCCACGCTCAAAAACCCGTAGAATATCACTATTTTTAATACCAATCCCAGAATCTTTAAGATGAAGCCCATTATCATTAAAGTAAATTTCAATGCCACCACTTTTTGTGTACTTCAAACTATTTGATAAGACCTGCTCTATGATAACCAAGAGCCATTTTTCATCTGAAACGACCTTAACATCCAAGTCATGTAGATTAATAGTCAATCCTTTTTGAATAAAGAAAAGACTATGTTTTCTAACAACTTCTTTAACCAAGTCTTCTAATGTAACCTGCCTCAACTGCAAATCATCATGAAAATTCTCTAAACGTAAATACTGCAAAACCAAATTGGTATAAGAATCAATCTTGAATACCTCTTGCTCCAAGAGAGCCCTCGTTTTACTATCCGTAACATCCTGAAGCAATAAATGACTAGCTGCTATTGGCGTCTTGATTTGATGCACCCAAAGCGTATAGTAGTCCATCAAATCTGTATAGCGCTTGCGCTCCTCCTCAGTCTGAGACATCTGGCTCTCCCTAGCTCTTTCCAAAGCTTGGGCCAGGTAAAATTCTAAAGGACTTGATGGTGTGATTTCCTCATAGAGATAGGCTAAGTTATAAGAGTGATAGGAGCGAACCAAGTCCCAAATAACCATGATGATAGTCACAAAGGTCATTATGGTCAAGGCGTAATAAAGAATATCTGCCGCCTCTTCAAATAAAAAGGCAAACAAGATCAATATGATTCCATTAAAGACAAACAAAAGATAGAAAGACATACGAGACCTAATATGGTATTTGATAAATTGACACTTACCCATCATGACGCAACCCGTAGCCAACACCTTTCTTGGTTTCAATAAAATCCTTCAAACCCACTGCCTCTAACTTCTTACGTAAACGAGCTACATTAACTGATAGGGTATTGTCATCAATAAAGAAGTCACTATTCCAAAGCTCCTTCATCAGGTCTTCCCGACTAACGATATTACCAGCATGATCGAAAAGAACTTGTAAAATCTGAAACTCATTCTTTGTCAAAGAAACGACCTCACCCTGATAAACCAAATCCATGGCCTTAAGGTTCAAAATCACACCCATATATTCCAAGAGACTCTGATCCTTACCAAACTCATAAGAACGACGCAAAAGCCCTTGAATTTTTGCTAGGAGAACATTTTGGTCAAAAGGTTTAGTCACAAAGTCGTCCCCACCCATATTGATTGCCATAACAATATCCATGGCCTGATCTCTGGAAGACAAGAACATAATAGGCACCTTGGAGACCTTACGAATTTCCTGACACCAATGATAACCGTTGAATAGAGGTAAACCAATATCCATAAGAACCAAGTGGGGCTCTACTTTTACAAAAATAGATAATACTTCCATGAAATCTTCAACAAGAACAACTTCGTAACCCCACTGTTCTAGCATTTTTTTGACTTGTTGACGGATAACCTCGTCGTCCTCCACTAATAAAATCTTATGCATAACTCTACCTCTTTCATTTCCCACTATTATAACAGAAATGCTATAAGAAACGATCATTATCAGCAAATCTTACAATAATGTTAGATTGAATTTTCCAACTTTTTACAAATAGAATATATAAAGAGGTAAAAAATGCTAACTTATGACGAATTCAAAGAGTCTATGGACAATGGTTTTATTAAAGGTGATACTGCCCAGATAGTCTGAAAGAACGGTAAAATCCATGACTACGTTTTAGATTGTGAACAAGTTGAGCCACACGAAACATTGAGCCTAGAAAAAGTATCGGATATTATAAAGGAACTAGACGGAAACAACTAAAAAGGCACATAGTCTATCTAAGTGCCTTTGCAAGAAGTTTTTTAATTATTCAAATGTAGCAATTAACTCGGTGAGTCGGGCAATATTAGCTTCATCAGCGTATTTAGAATCCTGATAATATAAAATATCCTGTTCTTCTTTAGGGTAGTTTTTTCTTAGGAAGCTAGCTACTTCATCGTAAAATTTCACCGATGCTTTGTAGTATTCAAGTTTTTGCTTATGTCTAGAAAGTAAAAAACTATTAAGATACCAGTTAGCAAATTCTTTATCTAAATTCGCATAATACTCTTTCAGAGAATGTATTTCCCAGAGTTTAGAATACTTCTGTTGTACTTCCTTACCAAATGGTGTTGGTTTTACTAAATTAGTTTCTTCATTATATTCCAGTAAACCATCAGCAAAGAATCTTTTAGTCACTTCGTTAGGGTTTAAATGATATCTATCATAGTAATATCTAGGAATTCGAACATCTAAAATTCTACCTTTTTGAGTTTTCCCCCACCATACAAGCAATAAAAGTTCTCTTAATTTATAACCTTCTGGAGTATGGTAAGAATCATCAAAAGCATCGTAATAATCTCCTTCGATAAAATCAGACCATTGAGGTCTATGTAACATGATATTTTGATAACGACTATCAAATATAGGAGAATCATTATCGACAGAAACTGAAGAACTTGATTCTACTTCACTATTCTTTTTAGATGGTAATAGTGAAGTAGGATAGGACTGTTTGTTTTTGTTTCTCTTTTTTATTAAGTAGAAAATAATATACCCAACAAAGCCCACTACGAAGTATATCCAAGTATAATATACCAAGGTTATGAATAAGGTTACGAATATTGCTCCTACTAGTATTTTCTTCATACAGATTTCCTATTAATATATTTTTATAAATTATGATATTCCTCTATAACTGTCGCTTTATAAACGAATGCTTTTGAGTTTTTATTGCAAATATTAAGTTAAACTACCATTACTCAGGTATTCAGCGGACTATCTTCTTATATTCTATCTATTCTATTTATTGAAGTCAACAAAAGATTAAATTTTTTACCATTTTAAAACTTTTTCATAGAATTATTCATTAGAAATAAACCTATGAAAAAAGGGCACATAATAACAATAAATACCCCAAGAAACGACCATTCTCAGCAAATCTTACAATAATGTTAGATTGAATTTTCCAACTTTTAAAATAGTGCGTTTTCATAGGAAAAATCCTTTGAGTCTTCAAAGAAAATATAGTATTATAATAGAGTTGATGTTGGTTTATCATCAACCAACGACAGCTTCATCGAATAATGAGAACATTACTTATTTATGTCACGAATTGGCGTGACGTTTCTACAAGGTGCCGTAACACCTAACAATGAGTAAGTCAGAAAGTCATAAAAAGATTTTACCGTCTTTTTATGATTTTAAAGGCTTGCTTTGCAAGCCTTTTTCTATTATTCGATTGTTTTGATCTTTGTCAGGTTCTCAATAGAATCTGGGAAAAATCAAAATACACTTTAGTTATATTTTTTATAGGAGGTAATATGAAATTACTGGAAGACCGCATTCTCAATGATGGGAATGTCCTTGGGGAGAACATCCTCAAAGTTGACTCTTTCCTCACTCACCAAGTGGACTTTGACCTCATGCGTGAGATTGGAAAGGTCTTTGCTGAAAAGTTCAAGGATGCAGGCATCACCAAGGTGGTGACTATTGAGGCATCTGGTATTGCTCCAGCCCTCTATGCCGCTGAGGCCTTGGATGTCCCTATGATTTTTGCGAAAAAGGCTAAAAATATCACCATGAATGAAGGGATCCTCACTGCTGAGGTCTACTCCTTCACTAAGCAGGTGACTAGTACTGTCTCTATCGCAAGCAAGTTCCTCACTCCTGAAGATAAGGTCCTCATCGTTGATGACTTCCTAGCTAACGGCCAAGCTGCCAAAGGCTTGATTCAAATCATCGAAGAAGCTGGTGCACACGTCGAAGCGGTTGGTATCGTTATTGAGAAATCTTTCCAAGATGGTCGTGCCCTTCTGGAAGAAGCTGGCTATCCAGTCGTTTCACTTGCTCGTTTGGATCGTTTTGAAAATGGTCAGGTCGTATTTAAGGAGGCAGACATCTAATGCAAAATAAAGAGAAACACTCGCAGGCAGCGGTCCTAGGACTGCAACACCTACTTGCCATGTACTCGGGATCAATCCTGGTTCCAATCATGATTGCTGGAGCCTTAGGGTATTCAGCTCATGAATTAACCTACTTGATTTCAACCGACATTTTCATGTGTGGTGTAGCAACCTTCCTCCAACTTCAACTTAATAAATACTTCGGTATCGGTCTTCCAGTTGTTCTCGGGGTTGCCTTCCAGTCAGTGGCACCACTTATTATGATTGGTGAGAAACACGGTAGCGGTGCTATGTTTGGTGCCCTTATCGTTTCAGGGATTTATGTTATCCTCGTTTCTGGTGTCTTTTCAAAAGTAGCCAATCTCTTCCCTTCTATCGTTACAGGATCAGTTATCACAACTATTGGTTTGACCCTCATCCCTGTGGCTATCGGAAATATGGGGAACAATGTTGACAAACCAACTGGTCAAAGCCTCTTCCTTGCTGCTATCACCGTTCTTATCATCCTTGTAGTTAATATTTTCACTAAAGGATTTATCAAATCCATCTCAATCTTGATTGGTTTGATTGTCGGTACTGCTATCGCAGCAAGCATGGGCTTGGTTGACTTCTCACCAGTGGCTGCGGCACCTATTGTCCACGTGCCAACGCCATTCTACTTCGGGGTACCTAAGTTTGAGTTGTCATCAATTATTATGATGTGTATTATCGCTACTGTGTCTATGGTTGAATCAACTGGGGTTTACTTGGCCCTCTCTGATATTACCAAAGAACCACTCGATAGCACTCGCCTTCGTAACGGATACCGCGCTGAAGGTTTGGCTGTTCTCCTTGGTGGACTCTTTAACACCTTCCCATACACTGGTTTTTCACAAAACGTTGGTCTTGTGAAGTTGTCAGGTATTAAGACTCGCTTGCCAATCTACTATGCCGCTGGTTTCCTTGTTCTTCTTGGACTCCTTCCTAAGTTTGGTGCCTTGGCACAAATTATCCCAAGCCCAGTCCTTGGTGGTGCAATGCTTGTCATGTTCGGTTTTGTTTCTATCCAAGGGATGCAAATCTTGGCGCGTGTTGATTTCGCCAACAACGAACACAACTTCTTGATTGCTGCAGTATCAATCGCTGCAGGGGTTGGTCTTAACGGTAGCAACCTCTTCAACAGCCTACCAAATGCTTTCCAGATGTTCTTCTCAAACGGTATCGTGGTCGCAAGCTTGCTTGCCATCGTCCTCAATGCCATTTTGAACCATAACAAAAAAGAAAAATAACACAAGAACACCTGAGTCACTTGACTTAGGTGTTTTGTCATGCAATAAAACAGATTGAATCCAAGTCATATCTATAGTACAATGAAAATATAAATGTTTGAAAAATTAATTTAGAAAGGAAAACAGAATGCACGAAACATATTCTCTCCGTGAGCGATTCCTTGTTTTCTTCAAGATTTTTGTGCCCATACTGATCTATCAGTTTGCCAACTTTTCAGCAGCTTTTGTGGACACTACCATGACTGGTCAATACGATGCCCTACACTTGGCGGGGGTAGCCATGGCAACGAGTTTATGGAGTCCTTTTTTCACCTTCTTAACAGGTATCGTATCTGCCCTAGTTCCTATTATCGGACACCATCTAGGGGCAGGTCGCAAGGACCGAGTGGCACCTGATTTCTATCAATTTCTTTATATGGCTTTGGGTCTATCACTGATCCTCTTTGCCCTCGTTTTTCTAGGGGCACCCTTGGTTTTGAATCATTTAGGTTTGGAGCCTTTGGTCAGAAAGGTTGCCCTTGGTTATTTACGCTTTTTGAGTCTTGGGATTATCCCCCTTCTACTCTTTAGCGTGGTTCGCTCCTTCCTTGATGCCCTTGGCCTCACGCGCCTTTCCATGTATCTCATGCTTTTGCTCCTACCTCTCAATGGTTTCTTCAATTTCCTCCTCATCTATGGCATTGCTGGTCTACCAGAGTTAGGTGGAGCCGGGGCAGGTCTGGGAACTTCAATGGCTTATTGGGCCCTTCTCCTTATTTCCATCTCGGTTATCAGAAAGCATAAAAAGATTAAGCCCTACCAGATTGAAAAGGTTCAACCCCTTGATAAAGCAGCTCTGCTTGACGCCCTTAAACTAGGTCTCCCTATTGGTGGGACCGTCTTTGCGGAAGTCGCAATCTTTTCTGGTGTTGGTTTGCTTATGTCTAAGTATCCGTCACTAGTGATTGCTAGTCACCAGGCGGCCATGAATTTCTCAAATCTCATGTACGCCTTCCCTCTCAGCATTTCCAGTGCCATGGCTATCATTATTTCCTACGAATTTGGGGCCAGACGCATGGATGCCGTCAAGAGCTACAGCAAGCTGGGACGGTTGACAGCCCTAGGATTTTCTATCTTTACCTTGATTTTCCTCTACTTCTTGCGTTATGATTTGGCTGAACTTTATGGGCATGAGCCTGACTTTTTGAGAATGACGGCCATTTTCATGACCTATAGCCTCTTCTTCCAAGTGGCAGATGTCTTTGCGGCTCCGCTTCAAGGAATCCTGCGTGGCTATAAAGATACCAAAGTACCTTTTTATCTCGGTATCCTAACCTACTGGGGCATCACCCTCCCAGTTGGCTTCCTGCTTGAAAAAGTCACTGGACTTGGTCCCTATAGTTACTGGATTGGCCTGATTACCAGTCTTATCGTCAGTGGTCTCTGTTACCAATGGCGCTTAAATAGAATCGTCAAACGATACGAATCACAACAGTAACACACCTGAAGCAGTCTTTTCCAACTGCTTTTTCTATGTCCAAATCTCGATAATACAGAAAAAAAACTCCTGCATATTGAAAACAGATAAACTGTTATCAATACACAGAAAGCTTCTTTTGATGAGTGATTAATTAAATTCAGATTTTCCTGACCTATTACCAAACTGGATTCATTAATGAAAACATAGATGTTTAATATTGAAAAAGGTATCACAGAGACCAGCTGGGTCAATTAGGGCAAAATAAATCATGACTAAACCACATAGAGCTAGGAAATGATAAAGATAAACGACTTTCTCCCCTGTTTTAGGAAGTAAAAGAAAAGACCAGAACCACAAGACACAAATGGCTATTAAAATGATTAGTTTATTCATCAATTCCATAATAAGCTCCGTCAAAAAGATTTAGCACAATAAAATAGTCCTTAGGACTATCTGAATCTTATCACAAAATCTAACAAGTGCTGTCATTACTTCTTAAGGAAATATCTTAGTATTCTCTTGCTAGTCTTGTTTTGGTAAGTTAAGACATATAAAATCATATTGGGAGGTTGGGGAGACTCATTATTACACAAAGTACAATAATGTTTACAGACGCCAAAACCAGCAAAAGCTAAGGAGAAGGACATATTGACACTTGTCAGATTTCTCACTATTATAGTGTACTATTTTTTTATTTGAAACATAAAACAATTTTGCCCAAATTGTTAAAAAATGTAATGAAAGGTCACTTTTTTATCCTGAATGGTTAGGTTACATATCATGTTAGGTTTAAAAGGCTTTCATCTTATTTACATCTTCTTCTGTCATGAAAAAAGAGGTTAGAACCAAGGGGAACCAACCTCTTTTTAGTAAGTAATATCATTCCTTCAGAATACCTAATCAATCCACTTGATCAAGCAAGTAAGCATAGCCCTCTTTTGCCATGTCAGCTTTAGGAACAAATCGCGTTGCTACACCATTGATACAGTAGCGTAAACCACCTCTATCACTTGGCCCATCTGGGAAGACATGCCCAAGATGAGAATCACCCACACGACTACGGACTTCGATGCGGTCCATATTGTGAGAATGGTCTTCCTTGTAGTTGGCTACCTCTGGACTAATGGGTCTAGAGAAACTTGGCCAGCCACAGGCTGAATCAAACTTGTCCTTGGATGAAAATAGTGGCTCACCAGTCGCCACATCAACATAAATCCCAGGCTCAAACTGATTCCAAAGCGGACTCGTAAAGGCCCGTTCTGTTCCATTCTCCTGAGTCACAGCGTAGGCTTCTGGACTCAAACTTTCCTTAAGCTCCTCCCGATTCGGCTTGTGATAAGCACTAGCATCAATAACAGGACTAGCTGCCTGATTGACATTGATATGACAGTAGCCATTAGGATTTTTCTTGAGATAATCTTGATGATAATCCTCAGCAGGAATAAAATGTTGGAGGGGCAACAATTCAACCGCCAAAGGCTGACCGTATTGCTCAGTCATTTCTTGGAAAACTTGCTCGATAGTCGATAAATCATTTGCATCCGTGTAGTAAACACCCGTACGGTACTGAGTCCCCACATCATTGCCCTGTTTGTTTTTACTCAGAGGATTGATGATACGGAAGAAATGTAGCAGAATCTCACGCAAGGACACCTTGCTAGCATCATAGGTCACCTGAACGGTTTCAGCGTGGCCCGTCTGACCGATAAGTTCATAACGAGTCGTCTCACTACGGCCATTAGCATAACCCGAAACCGCATCAAGCACACCAGGCACACGTGAGAAATACTCCTCAACACCCCAGAAACAGCCACCAGCAAGATAAATCATATGATTATTTAGATTTGACATTTTTAACACTCCCTTCAATAGATACTTTCATCTCCACGCCTTAAGTGTAACGCTTTTGAGAAGATTTCGCACTTATAGTGACTTGAGGGAGAAAAAATCCCATCACAAATGTGATAGGATTTTATTTTTATTCCATTTCAAAGCTTTCGCTCTTAATCTTATCTGGTAAGACGAGAGACAAGAGGATACACAAGATGGCTGGGATTAACCATGGCAATGATGCTCCTGACAATGGTAGGAAGTTAATGAGGGCATTTAGTCCAGCAAGCTTGAACTGGCTGCCTAGAACGCTGAGCAAGGCAATCAGGGTGACTACTGCAACTGTAATCTGCATACCAGGTTTAGACAAGGCCACGAACTTGTTGGCAATTACAATCATGACAATCGTAATGGTGATTGGGTAGAGAATCAAAAGCACTGGCACTGAGAAAGCAATGATATTGTTAAGTCCCAAGTTGGCAATCGCAAACCCAATCAAGGTAAAGATAATGGCGTAAGCCTTGTAGGATACTTTCGGAAATGCCTTGTGGAAGAATTCTCCAGTCGCAACGATAAGTCCTGCGGTTGTTGTGAAACAAGTCACTGTCACCATGATAGCTAGGAAAATCTGAGCAGCTGGTCCAAAGATAGCTTGTGTGGCTTGTGACAAGACGCTAGCACCAATATTGGCATCTTTTGGTAATCCTGCCACTTGGAGTGGGAAATGATTTCCCAAGAAAGCTAATCCCAAATACAAAGCACCAAAGAGAAGCGTCACTACAAAACCAACGACCCAAATAGTAGAAATATACTCTTTTTTAGACTTAAAGCCTAATTGGTTGAGGGTGACTACTGCCACTACACTGAAGGCCACAGAAGCTAAAGCATCCAAGGTGTTGTAGCCTTCCAAGAATCCCTTACCAAATGCAGAAGCCTGATAGGCCTGACTAGCAGCCTGAGGACTGTGACCACCGTATTTAAGTGCTCCTGCCACAATAACCATAACAATCATAATAGCAAAGACTGGTGTTAAAATACGTCCAATACTATCTAGAATTTTAGATGGATTCATGGCAATCCAAAGCGCTAGAGCGAAGTAAATCACAGTGAAAGCCAAGAGCCATAGATTTGTATGCCCACTTCCAATCAAAGGAGAGAAGCCAATTGAAAAGGCGGTGGCGGCCGTTCTAGGAATGGCAAAGAAAGGACCAATGGACAGATAAAGTACTGCCAAATAGACTAGGGCAAACTTAGGCGAGATTTTTTGAGAAATCTCATGAATGTAACCCTTAGGATTTAAAGTCCCGATAACCAGTGTTAGGATGGCAATACCAACACCTGATAGGACAAAGCCGGCAATGGCTGGCCAAAAATGACCTCCAGATTCAAAGCCTAACTGAGGGGGAAAAGTCAGATTTCCCGCTCCAAAGAACATACCAAACAACAGTAAAGCTGTAAGGCCTCCTTTTTTTAACATAAGTTTCTCCGATCTAAAACAAACAAGACATTATCTCAAAAAAAGATAACTTGTTTATTACTATTTTAGTCAACTTACTTAGTATGACATGATTAGTTTGGAACTTCAAGCTATTGAAACGTATTAGGAAAGGTTTTTAAAATTACAAATTTTCTGTATCATTGTACGAAAAAACTAGACAAGATTCTTATCTCGTCTAGTTTAACTACTTAAATTATGGGTGACTAACAATCAGTTCAAGATTACCCTTGATTTCCCAAGCTTGAACATCGCTTGGTAGAATAAAATGGCTACCTTTTGCAATGTCGTAATCTTGCCCGTCTACTTTAAGACTTCCTTGACCGTCAAGTACACTAAACAAACTGTAATCAGCAGTCTTTTCAAAATCAGCCTTACCTGAGATTTCCCATTTGTAAACAGCGAAGAAATCACTTGCTACTAAGAGCGTTGACTTGAGATCATCTACTTTTGTTGTGACTGGTCGACTGTTGGCTGGCTCACCGATATTAAGGACATCGATAGATTTTTCAAGATGGAGTTCACGCAGGTTACCTTGATCATCTTTACGGTCAAAATCATAAACACGGTAAGTCGTATCACTAGATTGTTGCGTTTCAAGAACCATGATACCTGCACCAATAGCATGCATGGTACCACTTGGAACATAGAAGAAATCTCCTGCTTTAACTGGAACCTTAGTCAAAAGATTTTCCCAATCCTTACTTTCAATTTGCTGACGCAGTTCTTCTTTTGATTTGGCATTGTGGCCATAAATAATTTCAGCGCCTGGCTCAGCAGCAATGATATACCAACACTCTGTTTTACCAAGTTCACCTTCATGTTCAAGTCCATAAGCATCATCTGGATGGACCTGCACACTAAGCCAATCATTAGCATCCAAAATCTTAGTCAAAAGTGGGAAAACAGGTTCTTGACGATTGCCAAACAACTCACGGTGCTCTGCATAAAGAACATCTAAAGTTTGACCGGCATAACGACCATTCTTAATAGTAGAAACACCATTTGGGTGAGCAGAAATAGCCCAGTACTCTCCGACATGGTCGCTTGGAATGTCGTAGCCAAAGACATCACGCAAATGCGTACCACCCCAGATTTTTTCTTGCATAACAGATTGTAAAAATAATGGTTCAGACATAATTACTCCTTTTTCTAGGAACGAGAGGCCTTAACATTTTTTGGAATTCAAGAAAAGGTGTTGACTCTCTTAGAGATTAACAGTGAAGTCTTACATAAAATAACCAATCTCTTTAAGTTACCAGACTTCTGATTCTCGAAAAATTTAGGCAAGTTCTGATTGTTGATTACCTCAATTATAAGCATAATTTGTGAAAATATCAACAAAGTCCTTAAAGAAATCATAAGATTTTGGCTTAATGGCTGCAAGTCATTTCAATAGCAAATTTCCTTTAAGAATCCTACTCATTCCTTCATTTTTCGGATAGATTGATTGAATTTAAAGACTTTTTAACCTATAATGTTATTGATATTATGAAAGGAAATCTCTCAATGAAATTCTATTCCTATGACTATGTGCTAAGTCAGATTAGCCAACAAAACTGGGTTATGGTTGCCATTACTGCAGGACTTATTTTAGTGACCGGTGTATTTGCTTTTAAAGCCTTCAAAGAACGCCATGATACTAAGTTTCGTGAACTCTCTATTATTTCTATTTTAACCTTAGTTGCCGTGGTTCTAATTGCTATCAGTAATTTCCAAAGCAATCAATCTAACAACGACCAATTTAGAGCATCTCTTCACTTTATCGAGGTTGTGTCTAAAAATCTTGACGTTGATAAGAGCAAGGTTTATGTCAATACTTCTACTACTACAGATGGCGCTATCCTCAAAGTTGGAAACAAGTACTATCGTGCCATCTCAGGTTCAGAACCTGACAGCTACTTGCTAGAACAAATAAAACTTTACAAGTCTGATGTTGAACTCGTGGAGGTTAAAAAATGACATCTTTTTATCTTACTGTTGCAATTAAACTAGCTTTGGGGCTTATTTCACTCGTCTTTGTTATCAATTTAACAGGTAAAGGAAACCTAGCACCTAGCTCAGCTACTGACCAAGTACAGAACTTTGTTCTTGGTGCAATCCTCGGTGGTACAATTTATAGTAGTACCGTTTCAATCCTCCAATATATCGTGATTTTGATTATTTGGACGATTTTGATTTTACTTCTTAAATGGCTCATCACCAATATTCACTTTATCAAACATTTGATTGACGGTAAACCAACCGTCATCATCAAACAGGGTCAACTAGATCCTGAAGCTTGTCGCTCTATAGGACTTTCAGCTTCTGATGTCGCTTTAAAATTACGTTCTCAAGGAATTTTTCAACTCAAAGAGGTTAAACGTGCAGTTATTGAACAGAACGGCCAATTGATTGTGGTTCGTGCGGGTGATGAAAATCCGAAATACCCAATCGTTACTGATGGGGTCATTCAAACAGAAATTCTTGATACTATTGGTAAAACGGAGGATTGGTTAAATGAAGAGCTTCAAAAAATGGGATATGAAAACGTTTCGGATATCTTTATTGCTGAGTACGATAAAGGAAACATTAATGTCGTTACTTATTAAACAAACCACTTGCATTACCGTTTAATATTGTCTATAATGGTATCATCATAAAAAGGAGGTTCTACTATGGGAATCGAAGATAAATTAAATCAAGCTAAAGGCGCTCTTAAAGAGGGTGCAGGTAAACTGACTGGCGACAAAAAGACTGAAATCGAAGGTGCGGTTGAAAAAGTTGTAGCAAAAGCAAAAGACGGTCTCGAAGATGTTAAAGAAGGCATTGAAGGTGCTGTTGAAGGCCTTAAAAATAACTTTAAAAAATAAGACAAAAAAGAAGTTTTCAAGCCATTTGGCAAGAGAACTTCTTTTTTTATTTGTTTTCTAAACTAAAATTACTAACGAGAATGCTTGCTTCCTTTAAGTGCAAATGATGCTGTCATAAGTACAGCCCCTAATGCACCTAATCCCAAGCTACTCACATCACCAGTATCTGGTAACGTTGATTGGTTTGCTTGGCTACTTTGTGAACTTTTAGCAGACTGATTAGCCTTAGAGCTTGTATGTTGTTTCTGGGCAAAATTAGTTTGTACAACTGAGCTAACATTTTCCTTTTGACTCAAGCTTGACTGACCTTTTGATGCTTCAGAAGTTTGATTTTGAGTAGGAATCTTATTCAACTTCTCAGCAGTCTCTTGATTTTGTTGTTGGGTGCTACTTGTCTTATCTGTCCTTGCCTGTGCGGGCTGTACTTCTGCTGACTGATTTGCAACTGCTACTTCAGACATCAATGATGTTACTTCAGGGTCTGAAGCATTAGTCCTTGATGAGCCTTGAGCTGATGGGCTTGTGCTACTTGCTGTCGTAGAAGTTGTGCTACTCACATTTGGAGACGTTGAGTTACTTGTTTGACTTGCAAAGTTTGGTGGAGTTGGACGTCCTGTATTAGACGTCTGACTTGTTGAACTTGTAGTACTTGTGCTAGACGTATTCTCAGAACTTATTGAACCAGATTGGCCCCATGGTGTGTTAATGCTACCAGTATTAGTTGAGCTTCCGCCATAGCTAGTCGGTCCCCCATAGCCTCCGAAATTATCAGACATTGAGGTATTGTCAAAGCTTCCACCTGGGAAGCCACCCATTCCACCTGCACCAGGACCGTTGTTTGTGCCTTCTTCAGTAGCTGTTGCAGTGGCACTTGAACCACTTGAGGTCGTGATGGTATAGGTTTCACCCGAAGTTAGACTCTCGGTACTAAAGACTACATTTCCAAATGAAGACGTCGCTGTCGTTGTGGCAACAACATTTCCAGAGCTATCAGTGACTGTGATGGTGTCCCCTGCACTACCTGAAATGTTGGCCATGATATAAGATTGGCTCGAACCCGTTGTAAAGGCCTGAGCCATTCCTTGGTTACCAATAGCCCATACAGTACCACCCGAGATAATACCTGTCCCATCATAGTCGATAGCGGCATTATCTGCACTTGTCTGAGCGACATAGAGAGAACCACTTTTAACTGTCACATTCCCGTTACTGTCAATACCATCACCGTCTGCTAGGATTGTAACCGTTGCACCGTCAATATTGATGGCAACTTCATTTTCCAAATCAGAAGTCGAGTTGGTTAGGCTTGAAGTGTCTGCACTGTCCTTGGTCGTCCACTCAGTGGCGTTAATACCGTCATCTCCAGCAGTGATGTCAACAGTTCCACCTGTCAAGTTAATATAACGTCCTTCAAGGCCTTCGTCACCCGCCACGACCGTTACTTTAGAATTACCCTCAACGGTCAATTCATCCGTAACCGTGATACCTTTATCAGTCGCATTAATGGTTACCGTTGAGTCGGTAATTGTCAAGTCACCACTATTCACATCTGTTTCGTCTTCGACTTGAATACCATCATCAGTTGCTGTGATGTTGACTGTGGCATTTTTAATGGTTACAGCTGTCGTCGCATTGATTCCATCCTTGGCCTCAGAAGTCAAATCAAGCGTTACAGAGTCAACCGTTACACTATCAGCTTTAATGGCGTGTTTTTCAGTACTTGAAAGGGTCAAGCTACTTCCAGTACCACTGGTAATGGTCAATGCTCCCGCTGCTTTGATGGCATTGGCAGAGGTTGAAGAGATAGAACTGTCTGAAAGAACATTCACCGTCAATTCCGCTGAGGAATTAGAAGTGATTGAGGAATCTGTTAAGGTCACACCATCCAAGTAGATTGTAACTGGATCCGTCACACTACCAGCAACAATAATAGTATAACTTGAACCATTACCTGTTAGAGTATATGAACCTGATTGATTAATGGTAACGGTAGTGCCGTCAACTGTTACTGTGCTACTATCACTCGTTACCACAGTTGTCCCATTAAAGGTAATCGTGGTCGTCGTGCTTTCTGAATCAGTGCTGCTAGAATCCGTTGTGGTTTCTGAAGTTGTATCTGCAGAATTATTGGTTAGAACTGAAGCTGTCTCTGAAGCGGTCGCTTCAGTGGAGCTTGTGCTTGTATTAGTGCTACTGTTTTCATCTGTAGTAGTTGTTGCCGTTTCTGAAGTTCCATTAGTTGTTGTAGCAGTTTCAGAAGAACTTGCTTCTGATGTTGCGGATGTGCTGGAATGACCAGATGTTTCACTACTTGTCGATGTATCTGTTGTGTCAGATGTTGTACTTGTTGCTGATGAAGCCGTGTCGGATGTCGTAGTTGTAGTACTTGTATCAGTGTCTGTACTTGTTTCAGTAGTATTTGACGAGTCTTCTGTCTGCACACTTTCTTCAATCAAATCGGCAGTGGTTTCACTCGTCGTAACCGTTGAGAGTGTTGATTCGGTATTAGTCTCATCGGCTGAAGCCTTATTTTCGTTTAAGATGACCGAGCCACCAAAAATTAAGCTCGCTACTAGGACTGAACCTGCTGTTTTCCATTTTGATGATTTTTTAATGGCGTAACGTTCTTGTGTTTGTTTCGTATCTTTGTATGTCATATCTTAGACCTCTTTCTTACTTTTGAGATGCCTCTATTAAACACAAGAAACCTAAGACAAGACTTAAAGAAAGGTTAATCTTTCCTTAAAGTAAAAAGTCCCCAAGATATTGGGAACTTTCAATCTATAGGATAAACTACTCTAAATTCTTCCAACACAACTAGACTGTCCTGACTAAAATGTAATCCAACCTCTTCCAACCATTTGCTAAAGAGATCCTCATGAAGCTCTCGCCAATAGGTTAACCTACGGTCTCCTTCACTTTCATTATACCAAAAACGCTAGGCCGTCTGACCTAACGTTTTCATCTTAATACTTCGAATGTTTGTAACCGTAAAAGGCATAGATAGCTGACCCAATTAGCACTGCCAAACCAAAAGCTAACCATGTCTGCCAACTGTACTGACTCATAAAGGAGAGACAGACGATAATTGAGATAATTGGTAAGACCGGAACAAATGGAACCTTGAACTCGTCCTTCTGTGGCAAGCCCTTGTCCTTACGAAGAATAATGAGAGCAATAGCCAAGAGAACTAAGTAAGCCAAGGTCGCAATGTTAACCAAGGATGCCATGTTGGCCAAGGAGAAAATTCCTGCTGAGATAGCTGACAATACGCCTGTCAAAAGTGTCGCATGATGTGGAACCTTATTAGTCTTTGAAACCTTTTGGAAGGTTTGGGGAAGGAAACCATCACGCGCCAGGCTATAAACCATACGACTAAGGGCATAGGCCATTGAAATACATACCGTAATCAAGGTCATAATAGCAACGACAGAGACGTAGTTGGCTGCCCAAGAAATACCGATATAGCGAAGGGCATAAGCCACAGCATCGTCGACATTCAACTTGGTATAGTGAACCACTCCTGTCAAGACTAGAGAAACCACTGCATAAAGTGAAGCCACGATAATCAAGGCAAGAACGATACCTCGAGGAACGTTCTTTTGTGGCTCTTTAATCTCGTCTACTGTCATAGAGATAGACTCGAAACCAAGGAATCCAAAGAACATGAGAGAGGCTCCAGCCATAATACCAGTTTTTCCTCCATAAATCTGACCAAAGCCAAATGGTGCAAAATCTGCCCAGTTGCTAGGATTCAAATGGAAGAGGCCAACCAAGATAAAGACCGCCAAGGCTGAAAACTTGAGCACTACCAAGAGGGAGTTCAAACGTAAAGCCTGCTTAGAATTCATGAGAAGAAGAGCTGTCACCAAGACCAAGACCAAGACTGGCAAGAGGTCTATGTAAGTGCCTTGATTGGGATTGAAAGGTCCACTGATAGCTTGAGGCAACTTAAGACCAAAGCTAGCCAGTAGCCCCTTGAGGTAGGCACCCCAACCAGAGGCCACACTGGATACGGCATTCATAAAGACAATCATGGTCAACCAGCCACCCATCCAGGCAGGATACTCCCCCCAGACAGCATAGAGGTAACCATAGACACCACCGGCTGATGGGTAACGTGAGGCAAACTCAGCAAAGAAAATCGCTGACATCCCAACACACACGGCTGAAATCAAGACCGAAATAATCAGGGCAGGACCAGCCAGAGTCGATGCCGCGGTACCAGTAATCGTAAAGATTCCTGTACCAACCATAGCACCGATTCCCAGCAGGACCACATCCCTAAGGGTCAGATGTCGTTTCATCTCAGTCTGAGCGAGACCGACATCCTTTTTACGAAAAATACTCATTTTTATACTCCATTTTTTGCGAAATACCGAACTATTATACCATATTTCTTGGTCTAAATGGGCCTTTTTCTGTATTTTTATACTTTTATTGGTGAATGCTATGCCAAAAATGGGGACTCCTAATGCTTACTTTTTAATTTTCCATACATCTCGATTAAAAGGAGCTTGCTAAAGTGGTCATTTATCATTCTTTTTTCTTTCTCAAATCCTTACCTAGAAAGAATTTTCAATTTTTAGAAAAAAACATGAAAATCTTATGAATGCGTTTGATTCTTCTAATGAAAGATGTTAGAATGGGGTCATTAAAAAGGAAAAGGGGAACTTTTATGGAAAATAAAGTTCATTTTAAACTTCATAAAGTGAAAAAACAATGGGTTACCATTGCCGTGTCTGGTTTGGCACTTGGTGCCTCATTGATTGGAGTTGGTGTCTCTGCCGACGAACAAGCTACAAATCAAGTTACCTCAGCTAGCACACCTGAAAGTGTCAGCCAGGATCCTGATCATTTCGTCACAGAAACAACTGTAGCTACAGCAAAAGCTGATCAAGTCGCAACCAATAAGGCAAGTGATACAACTGCTACTGTCACAACTGATAAACAACCAGTCCTTAAAGAAGACCAAGCAAGCAGCACTTACAATTTGTCTAGTGGCGAAACGAGAACTGCTACTTCAACTTCAGAAACAGCTAGCACAGTCACTGAAGTAAACAGTCAAGCACCAGAATCTGTTGAAACTACTGTCGTTTCTGGCGGTCAATTCAAGAGCGATGCTGAGGGCAACTGGTACTATCTCAAAGATGGGAAAAATTTGACTGGTGCCCAAAACGTTGACCATTTCGACCTTTATTTCCACGAGGATGGCAAGCAAGCCAAGGGTGAGATTATCACAGAAAATGGACAATCTTTCTACTATGACAAAGCCAATGGACGTAAGGTAACCAATACCTCTATCAACATCGATGGTCAAGCCTACAATGCTGATGCCCAAGGTCGTTTGACAGCAGTTCTACCTGAAACGAACAAACGCAACCAGTTTATTGAAGACAACAACCACAACTGGTATTACCTCGGCAAAGATGGGAAACCCGTCACTGGTGCTCAGAATATCGATGGCTTTAACCTCTACTTCCACGAAGATGGTCGACAAGCTAAAAACGAAATCGTCACTATTAATGGTGATAGCTACTATTTCGATAAAGACAATGGACGTCGCGTAACAGGTCTACAAGCTCTTAACAACGTCAACCATAAATACTTTGGCTTTTACTACTTCGACAAAGATGGCAAGATGGTCAAAGATGACTTCATCACTGAAAATGGAAATCTTTACTACTTTGATGCTACTGGTAATCAACCTAATTTTGTCTTTGTTTCGGATAATGCTGGAAACTGGTATTACATCAATGACTTCAAGGCAACTAAAGGCTTCTCAGCCCCATTTGGTTTCCAAACCGAATTTCTAGACCGTAGCCAAGCTCACTACAAGACAAGTGTTCAAAACCTGAACGGACAACAGTATTACTTTGACCCTAAGACTGGTATTATGGTAACCAACCGTTATGTTTCTGACGATAAAGGGAATTGGTATTACTTTGGTAAAGATGGTAAAGCGCTTCATGGCTTTCAAACAGTAGACGGTAGCCTTCACTACTTCAATGACAATGGTCAACAAGTCAAAGGGGACTTCCTTTACTACGGTAACGATATCTACTATTTCGATAAAGATAATGGAAATCCAGTAACTAACCAATTTATCAATAAAGACAACTCTTGGTACTACTTCGGAGCTGATGGTAAAGCCGTGTCTGGTTTCCAAACCATTAACGGACAGAACCTTTATTTCCACGAATATGGTGTCCAAGCCAAGGGACAACTGGTTACTATCGGCGGCAAAACCTACTACTTCGATCCAAATACAGGTGACAAGTGGGTCAATCGTTCACTTACCTTAAACGGTACGGTCTATAATTTTGATAGCAATGGTGTGGCGACTACTAAAGCTGACCAAACCACAAATCGAAATCAATTTGTTAAAGGTACTGATCAAGAATGGTACTACTACGATGCTAATGGTAAAAAGGTCACTGGTTTCCAAACCATTAACAAGGACCTCTACTACTTCAACGATAAGGGCCAACAAGTCCGAGGAAGTATTTTCAACCTAGGTGATAACTACTACTTTGCCAACAAAGACACTGGTGCTGTCCTTCGTAATGCCTTCTACCATGATAAATCTACTGGGCGTTACGGTAACTTCTCTGAAAACATCTACTACGCTGGCAATGATGGTGCCTTCAAGACAGGCTGGTTTGAAGTTGATGGCAACCGTTATTATGGTAGCGACTATTCTGATGACGACACACCTAAAGGAAACCTCTACACAGGAGTTATCAACTCTCAACTCTTTAGCCCAGATGGAAAACTCTTGACAAACGGTCTCTATCCTGAGTTCAAGCGTACTGGTGAGAATTCGTATGAACTTGAAGGTGTCTATGTTACAGATGCCGACGGTAATATCAAAGAAGGTCCTTATCAATATGATGGTAAGATTCTTGGATCTAAATATAGTAACGTCCGCCAATCACAATGGTCAACTTTTGACGAATGGGATATTCTTAATGGACACCTCTACCATTTCGACTCAACACCTATGACCTTCACAGCACCAAATGGCCAAAAAGTGACCACAAACGTTGCCATTGCAACAACTAACAAGGCCCTTACTTATCGTGGCGTAACCTTTAATTTTGATGCCAAGGGTATTGATGCGGCAAAAGAAAAAGCCATCCACTTTGACCAATTGCAGACGGATCGTAGCGGTACAAGTTATCTCTATGAAAATGGTCAAAAAGTCACTGGCTTGAAGACATTTGATGGCGTCACTTACTATTTCTATGAAGATGGCCGTCAAGCCAAAGGCACAGAGGTCACAATCAATGGTAAGACTTACCAATTTGACCAATTGACTGGTATCATGACACGTAATGCCTTTTCAAAATCATACAACTACGAAGGTTCTCCACGCTTCCCATACTACCCAATACGCTACTATGGCAACGACGGAGCTGCTCTTACCGGTTGGCAAACCATCGACGGCAAGAACTACTACTTCCGAGCTAGCGGAAACCTTGAAACAGGACGTTTTGTCATCGGGGACAGAGCCTATAATGCCGATGACAATGGTGTAGTTGCTGACCGCAAGGGTGAACCTGCCTACCGCAATCGTATTGTCTACGATAAAGGCGACAACTACTATTACAATGATAAAGGTGAGAAAGTGACCGGCTTCCAAGAAGTTGATGGCAAGGTCCTCTACTTCGACGCTGAAGGCAAACAAGTCCTAGGACGCTTCGTCACAGTCGATAACTACACCTACTATTTAGACCCTAAAACAGGTGAAAGATACACTAACCGCTCTGTCCTCATCGACGGTAAACTCTATACCTTCGATAAAGATGGACATGTGGTGTCTTAAGATGAGATGAAACCTGAAACCGAGACGAAAGTCTTGGTTTTTTGTGGGAGTTATACCATATAAACTAACATTACATTTAGGAAACTAAAAATAGGCTGAGAAATAACCTCAGCCTATTTTATTTATACAAGAATTATATACTCTAATTATAACTTATCAATGATGAATCAAATCATATATTCCAAATCATAACTAGCATCAGAAAGAATACGTGCCAAAAATTGTTGGGTACGTTTTTCTTTTGGTCTGTAAAAAATGTCTTTTGGACTCCCCTCTTCGATGACATGACCACCATCCATGAAAACGACATGGTTAGCTACATCTCGTGCAAACCCCATTTCATGAGTCACAACTACCATTGTTGTTCCTTCATTAGCAAGTTGTTTCATGACATCCAGAACATCCCCAACTAGTTCTGGATCAAGGGCCGATGTTGGTTCATCTAACAAGATAACTTCTGGTTTAACCGCTATTGCTCTAGCTAAACCAATACGTTGTTGTTGTCCTCCTGAAAGTTGTGATGGGTAGTAATCTTTAAAATCCAGAAGACCAACTTTTTTAAGTGCTTCTTCAGCAATCTGTTGCGCTTCACTTTTAGGAACTTTCCTAGCAATCACTAAACCTTCCAAGATATTCTCAATGGCAGTCTTGTTTGCAAATAAATTGTAATGTTGAAATACAAAAGCTGTTTTCTTTCTGATATCTAAAATATCTTTCTTTGATAACTTATCCAAAGAGTAGTCCTTACCTGAAATTGTTAATTGACCTCCATCTGCTTTCTCCAAATGATTAAGGCAACGCAAGAAAGTTGTTTTTCCTGAACCTGATGGTCCCAAGATGACAACCACATCTCCCTGTTTCACTTGAAGATTGACATCAACAAGAACCTGACGATCTCCAAATGTTTTTGATATATGTTTAGCTTCTAGCATAGTGACTCCCTCTATGTAAATTGCAATTTTCTTTCTCCAAGGTTAAAGAGAACTTGAATGATACCACAAATGATTAAGTATAAAACGAATATGACAAAATAAGATTCAAAATATTGATATCCATATGCTGCTTCAACTCGTGCAATTGCGGTAATATCTTTTATCGTCATAACAAAGACAAGTGACGTTCCTTTTACAATATTGATAACTAAGTTACACAAATTTGGAAGCGCAGCCTTAAGTGCCTGTGGAAAAACGATTCTAAGATAGGCTTGTCTTGTTGTTAAACCTATGGCTTGTGCAGCTTCTAGTTGACCTTTATCAACAGTTAGTAATGCTGATCGAATGATTTCCGATAAGCTTCCTGTCGTCATCAAGCTATAGATAATAAAGGCATAGTAAAGCGGATTAACTTTGAAGACATCTATGTGACTCCCAATTCCTTTAAAAAATTGATTTAACAAACTAGGGAACAAACTATAAAAAAATAAAATTAACAGAATTGGAGGTGTTGCACGAATAAATGCAAGATAAACAATTGAAAAAGTCTTGACACCTCTCAACTTATAAATCTGCCCTAAAGCGAGAAATAAAGCAGGTAGAAAACTCAATAAAATTGCCACAACCATGATTCCCAGAGTTACCGGAACACCATATAAAGCCTTGATAAAGGTATCTATAATAAAAGTAATATTCATTTTTTACCTCTCTTTTACACTCAATTTGTGCTCTGCTATCCTAGAAATCAACGATAGAATTAATGCTATTCCCCAATAAACAAGGGCAACAGCTGTATAAGTCTCCAAAGAATAGTTTCCTAAATGGCGACTAATCAAAAGATTCCCTTTGCCCATAACATCAATAAAACCAATTGTATAAGCCAAAGCTGCATCGCGCATAAGATTAAGTATAGCTGTTGTAATATTTGGTAAAGCAACCTTAAATGCTTGAGGGGCAATAATTCTTACAAAGGTTTGTTCAGAAGTAAGCCCAATACTAAGCCCAGCTTCTAATTGTCCTTTAGGAATTGCTTGATATGCCGCTTTAAACACTTCTGATATCATTGCTGAGAATAGGAGAACCATGGTCACAAGAACGAATATCAATTTGGACCAATTATTAATATCTAATCCCAACCACCAATTAAGAAATTCTGGAACTCCGTAAAATACCAAGAATAATAGCACAATAGGTGGGGTACAGCGTAAGATAAAAACATATCCCTTAGCTAAATTCTCCAAAGCTTTATCCTTGGAAAGGCTTGCCCAAGCAATTAATCCTCCTAATAACGACCCAAGTAAAGTCGTTAATATGATAACCAATAATGTCATTGGTAAGCCCTTTATGACTTCAGGTAATGCTCCAAAAACTTTTGAAATGTCATAATTGACCATATTTTCTCCTAACTAAACTCACTTCAGAAGCTTATCAAAACATCATACTTTTACGACGTTACAATTTACTTATTTGTCTACGTATGAGAAGACATCCTCACCAAAGTATTTTTTAGATAACTTTTCAAGTGTACCGTCTTCTTTTAGTTCCTTGATAGCCTTAGTATATTCTTTTGAAAACTCTTCGTTCTTACTATCTCGATGGAAGAGTGGATAGGTTGGAATTCCTTTATAAGGGAACCAAGTCAATTTATCTGCATATTGATGATACGCACCGTCTTTATCAGTTACAGCCTTTTCAAAAGATAATTTAATATCAAAGTAAGCATCATAACGATTTTCCAAAACCCATGCATAGGCATCTGAAACTTGGAAAGATTCCGCAGATGTTAACTCAATTGGTTGATCTTTATGCTCATCGTTGTAGTCTTTGATAACATTCCACTGAGCATTTTGTGGTGAGATTGGCACCAAGCGACCATTTTGTTTTGCAAAATCAGAGATATTTTTATATTTATCTTTATCATCCTTACGAATGGTAAATCCAATAATACTTGCTCCAATTGGATCTTTAGGAATAATAAACTTTTTAGCACGTTCATCTGTGTACCACGCGCCCTTCGTACCGATGTCATATTTACCTGACTCTAAACCAATCAAAAGATCATCATCACTTGTTCCGGTATATTCAAATTTGTACTGTGGAAGCTTTTTATCAATTTCCTTTAATACAGCTACCTCATAGCCATCAGAATTACCATCCTTATCAACAAAATCATAAGGAACATAGTTTTGAGTATGGGCAACTTTTAATGTTG
Source organism: Streptococcus sp. HMSC078H12 (assembly GCF_001814615.1). Classification (NCBI taxonomy): domain Bacteria; kingdom Bacillati; phylum Bacillota; class Bacilli; order Lactobacillales; family Streptococcaceae; genus Streptococcus; species Streptococcus sp. HMSC078H12. The sequence continues at coordinate 120,030 of NZ_KV817339.1, forward strand.
TTACCTTTCCAGAGTCTGATTTTGCTTTTTTATCTCCTGTTAAGCTACGTCCAATAACTGTAGCCCCAATAAGTGCTACAACAACAGCTCCACCAATAATCCATGTCTTTTTACTCATATTAATCTCTCCTTTTTCTTACAAAATTGCTGCTTCACGTACCCATTCAATACGCTCATAGTTAATATCACTTGGAATCGTGCAATCAGCACCAATGATTAACCCATGGATTCCAGTATCAGCAATAATCTCCCTAACCTTTTCTTGAATAGCTTTTTTAGTTCCAGTATATAGAAGACCGTCTTTTCCATTTTCAAATCCTCCAAGAACTGTGCGACCTCTAAAAATGTTAAGACCTTTTGCCAAACTAATTCCTTCAGGACCGACCGCCCAATTAACTACCTGAGCAGGATAATCTTTAAAGAGTTCGATGTTATTACGGGCTCCTTCGTAACCGCAAATATGTAGAATATTATGTCCTTTGGCTCCATTAGCTGCTTCTAAAACCTTTAATTCACTTGGAGCAATGATTTCTTTATAAATTTCAGCGCTAACTCGCTCATCTTGAATACTTTGAACACTTAGGTAAATACCATCAGCACCTGCTTCTTCAATCACCCTCTGACTAAGACTCGCAATGTCTTCGCCAATAACATCTAAAACATGCTTCAAAGCTTTTCGGTTTTCCACAATGTAATCTGCGATAAGATCATCGCCACCTGAAACTTTTCCAACTAACCATTTTAAATAAGTAACCGGAGCGAAGATATTGTAAATTGCAACAATATCTTCAGGAAAATCAGCAATCAGACTTTTTACAAGTTCGACTTGTGCAGAAATCCAAGGATGATTTGCACCTAAAGGTTCAATTGTTTGCAAATCACTGATTGACTTAAAGTCTTTAAAAGCAGGCTGTGGGTATGCAAAGAAACCATCACTCATCAATTTAACAAAATCGGGTTTGACTTCTTCAATAAATTTTTTATGACCAGCTTTATTCTTATCAATAATTTCTGGATTTTCAAAACCATGTAACCACTCGTCTTCAGTAGTAAAATGATGCCAAAATCCCACCGGGACACGATCAACACTTTCTCCACGAAATGCTTTCAAAACTAACTCTCTTTTTTCTGACATAAGAATCTCCTTTTCTCTTATCCTAATATCAACAGCTAATGAACATACCTAAAATACTTTTAACTCCTATTATCACTAGCTGCTTCAAAACTGAATGACATTATCTTATCAGAGATTATCACATCCGAAAAATAAAGAAATTTTATCCTGGGTTATAAATTTAATTTATGAGTGTAACATTCAAATCCCGTTTAAACCTTGTGTTATATACTCTAGAGCAATATATCTCCATTTAGTATCATCACAATTAGTAATAAGTAAACCTAAATCAAAGATAAAGAATTACTATCACCAACTTAATTTAGTCTCTATTCTTCCCGAATAACCCTTCTCTGACTAACTTTGCTATAATAGTCTCAAATAAACCAAAGGAGATTTCCTATGACAACCTTATACGATTTTACAGTTTCAGATCAAGCTGACCAGCCCGTATCCCTAAATGATTATAAGGGCAAGGTCGTCTTAATCGTCAATACAGCAACAGGTTGTGGTTTAACGCCACAGTATCAAGGTTTGCAGGAACTTTATGACAAATACAAAGACCAGGGTTTCGAGATTCTTGATTTTCCTTGTAATCAATTTATGGGGCAGGCACCTGGTAGTGCTGAAGAAATCAATACCTTCTGCACCCTCAATTACCATACAACCTTCCCTCGGTTTGCCAAAATCAAGGTCAATGGTAAGGAAGCAGAACCACTTTTTGATTGGCTAAAACAAGAAAAATCTGGACCTCTTGGGGCTAGAATTGAATGGAACTTTGCTAAATTTTTGATTAACCGTGAAGGTCAAGTCGTCGAACGTTTTTCTTCCAAAACTGATCCACTAAAAATGGAAGATGATATCAAGGCTCTTCTTAGTAACTAAAAATAAAAAACGAGAGTGAAACTAGAACGACAATCTTTGACTGTCGCTAGTTTTGCTCTCGTTTTCTGCGTTAAGAAAAATAGTATATAAAGAAATTTTGCTTTATTTTAGAACAAAGCTGTCAATGCTGTAATTAAACCAAAGATAATACCTGGTGCATTGGCCGCAGCAAGGGGAAGGTCACGTTCTTTTTTAAAGAGACCATAGTAAACCCAAAGGCTACAGTTGACTGCAGCTACCAATGGTTGGATAAAGTTTCCTTTATGACCAGACAAATTGTCCATGATTTGTGGTACGTATGATACATACATCATAACTGACATGAAGGTTGCCACCCAACCAAGGGTTTTCATTTGTTTATCTGACATTCGAGACTCCTCTTTCATAAAATTCTTTCTGCCTTGTACATCTAGAAATATTACAAGACATGTTTTAATGCACTAAAATTAAAACAGTGTCTATCTTACGCTTTAACAATAGAGAATGCAAGAATTTCGGGACAATGTTAAGAAGATGTAAACTATCACAAGATTGTGATAGTGCATTTAGTCTCTTATGTAGCATTTTCATAGTAGAAAAAGACCTCTTTAAGAGGTCTAAAGTCAATGAATCTACTATTTTTTCTCATCAAAAAGCACTGATATTAAGTATTACTGTCATAAATCATTCAGCTAAGAGCACTTCTTTAATCGTTAGTTTTTGGAGTTTTCTGTTGGACAGATAAAACAGGCTTTCATAAACCACAGCAAAGCCAATCAAGGTCCAGAAGCAAACATTCCAATCAAAGTTATGCTCAATCTTTTCAGAAACTGTATCTTTGATTACACCAATCAAGATTTCCATGATACCGTATTGATAAGCCGTCCCAAGAACAAATCCTAGATAGGCCCAAAAACGATAGGGAGCGAGAATATGATTTTGGCATTCACGATTGGTGTAGCCAAAAGCCTTCATCAAGGCTAAGGTTTCGCGACTTTCTGAGACGACAATCCCCAATGACAAAAAGAGAATCGAGAAAGAAAGAATTAGGCCAATCATAATCATCATGGTTTGGATGATGTCATCTGTGTAATCTCTTAAGCCAAAGGACAATTGAACCATGGCCGCAAAACACATGGAGCCAAAGACCACAAAGAACAAGATAGATTTTCTTCCCCAAATCAGTGACGAAGACAGCTCTTTTAGGAAGGATTTTTCTTTCTTAGGAGCACTTTTTCTCCTTTTAATCTTAATCGGTGTTGGAGATTTTTTCAATAAGCGAAGGGCCGGCGTTTGTAATTGTCTTCTAGCATAGCCAATCGCGAGAAGCATAAAAAAGGTCGTTGGCAGGATCACCAAAGCAAGCAAGAGCTGCCAGTGAAAATGAATGGTAATGTCTGGCAGAATTCCCTTTTCATTTCGAAAGTCATAAAAATGACCCATCATAAGAAAAGAAGCGAAATATCCAAGAAGTGCTCCAACTCCAAAACTAAGTCCAAAAGCCCAAAATCGTTTCGCCAACTGGCCATTGCTATAGCCCAAAGCCTTTAAAATTCCTAATTGTTCCTTGTGGTCATCGACAAATTGTTTGATATAAAAACACATGAGAAGGATCGACGTCAAAGACAAGACAACCCCACTGACCATGGCCACCATCCAAGATAGCGAAACCTGGGCATCATAGTAGGTCTGAATCATCGGATTGGTTTTAGAAATCTCCAACTGCTCGATATCCAGGTAAAAATTCAAGAAGAGATTGGCCACAAAGACCGCACAAGCCCCAATGATACTGACGACAACTAATTTTCGAATATCTTTTACTGAAAACATAGCTTACCATCCAATCTCATAAGCAGTCTGAGGCTGATCATTGGTCACAACTTGGGTGATCTTGCCACTATTGACGCGAATGATGGTTCTGGCCATATCCGCAATATTTTGGTTGTGCGTCACCATAATGAGGGTAAAGCCTAGCTTTTCATTCAACTTCCAGATATAGTCGAGAATCTTGCGCCCTGTTTCTTCATCCAGGGCCCCAGTCGGCTCATCTAAGAAAAGAATCTCTGGCTTTTTGGCTAAGGCACGAGCAATGGAGACTCTCTGCTGTTCTCCACCAGACAATTCACTTGGATACTTGTCCAGCTTATCGCCAAGCCCCAAATCCTCGATGATCTGCAAAAAATCATGATTGTTTGCCAAATCAGCTCCCATCTTTACATTCTGTCTGACCGTTAGATTCGGCAATAGATAATACTGCTGGAAAATAAAGGCAATCTTCTCACGTCTAAAAGCCGTCAATTGAGCATCCGTGAGATGTGATAAATCTTGTCCTTGAATGAGGATATGCCCTTCGTCTACCTTTTCTAAGCCTGATAACACGTTTAGGAGAGTCGATTTCCCTGATCCAGAAGGGCCTAGGATAACCACATCATCCTGGTCTTGAATCTGCAAATCAATCCCTTTTAAAACCTTGGTTTGGCCGTAACTTTTGTGCACATTTTCTAGTTGAATCATTTCTTTCCTACCATTTCTTTGATGAGAGATTGACAAACCTCTGTCAGTAATCCAATCACTTCTTCCATGCCGAACTGATAAATACCAGAAGCAACCATAGAGGCCATCCCGTGCGAGTAGATAAATAGATGCTGGTACAAGCGACTAGCCTCCTCTAGAGTCAAAGGATAGTCTGCGACAATCGAATCCAGAACCAATTGGTAACTATGATCCTTCATGGGAAGAAAATCTTGAAAGCGACGAATCGGATCTTTGCTAGGATTTTGGAAAAGCAACTGAAAGAGTTGGGGTTCTTTTGAGGCGAAAAGGATATAAGCAACCCCGACAGATCGAAAAGGCTTTTCATCTTCTAAGGCCTTTCGAATATACTCCACCACGACCATCTCCGCAGCACCAATAACCTCTGCTTGTAACTCAGCCATATTAGCAAATTGCCCAAAAATGACTCTTGGTGTAGCTCCCAGTTTCTCCGCTAATGCTCTAGCTGTCAAACTAGACATGCCCTGTTCGCGTACCAATTGTAAAGCTGTCCCAATGATAGCCTCTTTACTAAATTTAACCTTGGGTGGCATAAGACTCCTTTCACGCAACATACGTTGCGCAACACTTGTTGCATAAAAGATATCATAAAAAGGAAAGGCTTGTCAAGAAAAAACTGAAGACCACAAAACAAAAAACCAGACTACCGATTAGAGTGGAATCTGGTTTGATAACAAGATTCTAAGGCAAATCATTTCCTGCAGCCAGGTAGATTTGGTACCATTCCTTGCGGGTTAGGGTAACTTCTGCTGCTTTCCCTGCTTCAAGGACATGCTGTGGCTTGGTTGTTCCGATGACCGCCTGCATCTTACCTGGATAACGAAGGACCCAAGCAAGGGCGATGGCTGTCGGTGTGACTTGGTATTTTTTCGCCAAGTCATTGAGGACGTGATTGAGGTCCGCAAACTCTTCATTGCCGACAAAATTTCCCTTGAAATAGCCATGCTGTAGGACAGACCAGGCCTGAATCACCGTATCGTTTAAGCGACAATACTCAAAGACACTGCCATCTCTCACAGCTGCTTTTGACCCTTCCATATTGACATGAAAACCAGCTTCAAAGCTCGGTGTAAAGGCAGCACTCAACTGCAACTGGTTGACCTTGAGAGGTTGTTTGACTGCGGTTTTGAGCAATTCCATCATCATAGGATTTTGATTGGATACCCCAAAATGACGGACCTTGCCAGCTTGCTCCAAGTGATTAAAGGCTTCTGCCACTTCTTCAGGTTCCATGAGGGCATCCGGTCGGTGAAGGAGAAGGCTATCTAAACGCTCAATCTGCAGACGCTCGAGGATGCCATCAACGGAATCCAAAATATAATCCTTCGAAAAATCAAAATAGGTAAAGCCATCTTTGCGAATCCCACACTTGGACTGGATCCACATCTGGTCCCGAAGATCCGGACGACGCTTGAGAACCTTGCCCAGCAGGACCTCACACTTACCATTTCCATAAATATCCGCCAGATCAAAGGTGTTAATTCCAATCGACAGGGCTGCCTCTACCAAGGCCTCCACCTCATCTTCACTCATCTGACTAATCCGCATCATCCCAAGGACAATCGTTGACAAACGCTCATTTTCAGCAAAATCAATATACTTCATCACTGCCTCCTTTTCTGTATCTCTATTGTAGTGAAAAGGGTTTCAAAAATCAATTGAGAATTAAAAGGCCCTCAGCATCAACTGAGGGCTTGGATGATTTACGATAGCTAGGTCACCTTTGATAGTTTCTCAAAATCCCTAAGATTCAAGACCGATAGCACATGTATTGATTGTATATAAAGAAATGGAAGATACGATTTTCAATAAGAAGAGCTCTCTATCACTTCCAAAAACTTTTTACAGATTTCTAACATGGATGATACATTTATTCTTTATAATAACGTTTGGTAATCTTGTATTGTGAAATAAGTATATAAATATAGATGATGGATACAACACTCAAAGCCAAGAGGATATCCGTCTGGAAGGCAATCCCAATGATTAAAATTCCAATTAGCATGATAGGTAAGATATAATTGCTTAACTTGACCACCACTTCGAAATTTTCTTCGTAGCTAATCTGCTTTTCTGCTTCATCCATCATACTCATCATAAATTCACGCACTTCCTTGGCATTGGCATTGCGAGGAATTGGTTTTCCATAAATCAGATGAAAGGTCTTACGATAGAAGAAATCCACTAGGATAAATAGAACAAACAAGACAAGAAGAAGATAGAGCATGGTAAAAGTTCCAAAGATAAAAGACAAGTTTCCTGTTCCAGGTCTATCCATAGACATCAATTGACTATAAAATATGACGACTAAAAAGTATGGTAAGATCAAGATTCCTTTAACAATGGTTGCTAAACCATAAAGTTTTTTCTTTTGAACGTCATAGTGATATGCCTCATCTTCATCTTCTATTTGAAGCATCTTTTGATGGACTTTTCTTCCCCACATCAGTAAGCCCATCGTAATCATAAACACAATCAGGAATAAAACTACAGATCCCAAATAGAGTACTTCTTTACTAAAGAAAGATTGAATTTCAATTGGCTTTTCTGATCCGAACATCCCTGTCAAAACTCCAAGACCTCCTCCAATCAAGCCAGCAGCAGTCATCAAACCTACTTTTCTCCAAAAACGGTAACGTGGGGATCTTTTTTGTGGTTGCTTTTTCATAATCATTCCTCTTCCTCTACAAGACTAAAAACATTTTCCACAGGCTCTTTGAAAACTTGAGCGATGGTAATAGCAATGATAACTGAGGGGGTATATTCCCCTCGCTCCAAGAGACTGATGGACTGGCGTGAGACCCCTGCTAGCTTGGCTAGCTCAGATTGGTTGAGCCCATCACGCGCTCTCAACTCTTTCAGACGATTTTTTAATCTCATGATGACTACCTCAATTGCTGAATTAATTCAACATCTTCAATACGAACTAATTTTGTCACCCTATGTTGTTTAATGCCCTCACGGCTTAATTTAACCCAATCTTCATCACAATCAACAATTTCCCAATTACTTCCAAAACCATTTAGTCTAATACTGACCGTTTGCCCTTTCAATTCTTCTAAAAGTCTAGACATTTCTTGATTTCCTTTCAATTGTTTTTCCAACCCTTTGATACGTTTGTTCAATCTTTTTATCTTCTTCTCTGAGCTCGTATAAATCAGAAACAGAAGTGGAATAAAAGATAGCCAAATAAATTCCATCGTAATTTCTCTCCTTTCTTCGTCTAAAACTATTGTAACGCTTCTTTTTATTTTTGACAAGCATCTTTGTCAAAAATAAAAAGAATATTGTCAAAATTATTGAAAATAAGATATAAGTAGCTCATCTTTTCAAACCTTTTAGACTATCTCTCCTTCGATAAACGACTTGGAGAAATTGATGTGCAAGATACCGTTAAGAAAGCACCCATAACCAAATAATTTCAAATACTCAGAAGTTTGGAGAACTGTCTTAACCTGAGCCTAAAAATTAAAAATCGAGGGCTCAAACTTTACTCATGAAACTTCGGAGAAGATCGCTGACATTTGCTATCACCTAAGGAAAGTTTCAAAATTCACGCTATACATTTTCTTGGGCATTACTAGTTTTGAAATAGAAAAAACTAGCAAGAATCTTCAATCCTGCTAGTCATTTGTCTTATCATTATAATTTTGTTCAGTCAGTACATAACCAACTGACTAAGTTAAGGTGATTATTTGTCTCCAAAAACTTTGAAACGGCCTTCTGTTGGGATGTCCTTATCTCCTGCTGGTGCGACGATTTGTCCAAATGGTGCTTGGGCACGGAGCTTCCAGTTAGCTGGGATATCATATTTTTCAGCCAATTGGGCATCAACAAGTGGGTTATAGTGTTGCACGTTCATGCCGATATTCTTCTCAGCCAAAGCCAACCATGTTGCATAAAGAGCGATTCCGTGACCTTGTTCTGACCAAATTGGGAAGTTATCTGCATAAAGTGGGAATTGCTCTTGAAGGCCTTTCACCACATCTTGATCTTCATAGAAGAGGATTGTTCCCTTAGCTTGGGCAAAACCTTTCAAACGTTCTTTTGTTCCCTCGAAGGCTTCTGCAGGTGTCACTTTTTCAAGCTCTGAATAAGCAATCTCATTCCAGAAGGCATCTGATTCTTCATCCAGCAAGATCACCACACGTGATGTTTGTGAGTTGAAAGCTGTTGGTGTGTTAAGGACAGCTCCTTGAATAGTATCAATCAATTCTTGATTTGAAAGTTCCACATCTTTTCCCAATGCATAGATAGAACGGCGTTTTGTTTGTAAATCTGTAAAGTTTGTCATCGTTATTTCCTCTTTATTTGTGATATATGTTAATTGTTAAAATTGTTAAGTTTATTTGTAATAACTTTGATTACAATAACCATTATAGACCTTTCAAATGTAATGTCAATGGTTACGACTAAAAAATCACTAATTATTAATATTTTTTCTTACCCGTGTCAAAATACCGTCATTATCCTCGAATGTTAAGGCATTAGAAGATAACCATTTGACCTCGGCTCCACGATTATTAGCACGCTCTGCAATAGCAATCAAATCTCCCTTGTCTTCTACTTCAAGAACGTAATAGGCAAGACCGGGCATATCTTCTTCACGTTTTGCCAAGTCCTTTCCACCCCATTCATTGACCGCCAAATGATGATGGTAATCGCCTGAAGCAATCCAACTAGCACTTGGAATAGTGAATTTATCTGCTAGCTCCAAAACTTCCTGATAGAAAGCTGAAGCTAGCTGACTATCCTTGACTGATAAATGAATATGTCCCATTCGGGTTTCCTCAGCAATGACAAAAGGTTCAACCTTGCGTCCCATCTCGTAAATTTCTTGGGCTGAGAGTTCTTCTGTTACCCCAACAATGCGACCGTCCTCACGAATATCCCACTCAGCGACTGGCTTATCTCGATAGAGCTCAATACCATTGCCCTCAAGGTCTTCCAAATAAAGAGCTTCACTATAACCATGGTCAGCTGCACCAACAAAAGGATAGTCCAGTTCAGCAATATGTTTGAAAACATCAGCCAGATCCTCGCGAGACGGCAACAAAATCGCCATATGGTAAAGACCGTAACTGGACTTGACCGCTTCTTCACGATTAGTTTGAATCAAGTGGACCAAAGGCTTGTTTCCAGATCCCAAGATAACCTCTTTTTCCGTTTGGGAGAGGACTTCAAGACCTATAATCTGTGTATAAAAGGCTGTCTGACCAGCCAAATCCTTAACATTTAGCACTGCCTCCGCTAAATGAATCTTACTATTATAATCGTATGTCATCTGATTTTCTCCTGTGTTGTAATCTTTTATATGACAATATTATACTTGGTTTAATTGTAATGTCAATTATTACAACTAAGAAATAAAAAAGAAACCGAATAACTTTCGATTTCCTCTATTTGCTGACTAAAAATCAAGCTCCGGCTTCTTTCCAGTTTGCCTTGGCATCTTTTAAAATACCAGCCAAGGTTTTCTTTTCAAGCTCTTTTTCCATTGCCATTTGAACGTCTTCTAGGCTTTGGTCCAAGATTCCATGAATATTTCGTCCTACTGGACAGGCTGGGTTAGGATTGTCATGGAAACTAAAGAGTTGACCACTTGGGCCGATGCTATCCACAGCACGATAAACCTGAAGAAGGTTGATTTCTTCTGGGTCCTTGAGCAAGCTAGCTCCACCTGTTCCCCTTTGAACTGAAATTAAGTCTGCTTTCTTTAGTTGCGACAAGGTTTTGCGGATAATAACAGGGTTAACTCCCACACTACCAGCCATAAAGTCACTGGTTAACTTAGTTTCATTTCCCTTATTTTGTGCTATAAGAGTCAAAATATGAACGGCAATGGTAAAGCGACTTGGAATTTGCATATTTGGGACCTCTCATTCTTCTTTGCTATTTTACTTGATTATAACAAAAAGAAAGTTGTAAAACAAGGAGTTACAACAACTTGAAGAGTCAATCTTATCACTAAAAAAGATAGAGCCATGACAGACTCTATCTGATTGTGTTTGATGATAAACAACTAGAACTGATAAATGATATTATTCTCACTTACTGAGGCTCTAGTTGGGTCTTTTGTTTCTTACGAACACCCTGCCCCTCAATATGCTGTTTGACCAGATCCACAACTTCATCATTGGTTGGCAAGTCCGAGTGCTGAGCATCTTCACCTGTAACCGTAATTTCAGTATAGCTCTTTGCTTGGTTCTGATAGATATATTTTCCAGCGGACACACTGGCATCAGGCACCAACTCGTCCGAATCATAGGTGATAGTCCCTGCTACTGAATAGACATGTAAGGTGGACGGAATATTCTTCTTACCAGCTATAAAATCCGCAAGCATGACTGATTTATTTTTAATATTGGTTTCAGTGAAATTATAGGGCGTCCCGATAGTCATGAGTGAGTTTATCTTGACATCATAGTCACTCAGATAATTTTCAATAAAGGCTGTATAAATCAGTCCACCATTGGAATGGGCCAGACCTTTAAAATTATTGAAATTGTATTTATTCTGCAAGGCTTCAAAGGCCTGATTCATCATCTTAGCCTGTTTCTTGATATTACTATAACCGTCTTTGTTATTTTCAAATCCGATAACAATGACTGGTTCGTTGTCCTTAGCCTTGATTTTGCCCTCAAAGGTAATACGACCATTGTTCCAAACCTTGACCTTGAGAAGGCTATGCTTAACCCCATGACGGTCTTGATTGAGCTTACGTACCAAGCCATCAAAGCGATTTTCTGTAGCGGAACTCCCTGGAATCATGATAATAGGAGACAATTTTGAATTATAGAAAGTCTCGATTTCCTTGACATTTTTCCTGGTCCAACTATAAGACGGAACAGCCAAACCAATGAGAAAGACCGCAACAAGGATAAAGGCCAACTTCGTTTTTTTACTGAACTTCATTGCTCTCTCCTTCCTCTTTCAAACCGTGTTGCACCTTATTAGACAGATGAACAAAGGGAATAAAGATTGCAACATCAACTGCAAAACAGAGCATACTAACAGCAAGTGCCCGCAGGCTACCACCAGTTCCAATAAAGGCGTAAAAAAGGCTCGGCGTGCCATCTGGTACAGGGTAAACCGCCGCAGGCATAAGACGAATAGCCAAAGCCACCGCAGCTATTCCCATATTGACCATAGGTGCTAGAAGAAAAGGAATCAGATAAACCAGATTTAGTAAGACTGGTATCCCTACCATCAAGGGGGCCCCATTATTAAAGAGACTAGGGAAAACACTAAGAAGACTAACCTTCTTATCCTTAAAGCTGGTTGATTTTAAAAGTAGAGCCACCAAGAGCGCCAAGCATGAACCAACACCAGCAACCAAGCCGTAACTATGATAAAGGTTTGTTAGCGTATAAAGGTGGGGAAGCCCAGCCGTCGTATGGTGGGAGACGGCATAGGTCAGATTCTCCAAAGCAAAACTATCCTCAGTAATAGCATTGTGAGCAAAAGCCTGACTATTTCCAACCCAAGCAGAGAAAGTGTTCAAAAGTCCCATCATAAAGGTTGAGAATAGATGGTTATGGGTGACAGTGATTTTCGATACATACTGACCTATGGTCTGAAAAACATTACGTTGGTCTCCAACAAACAAAAGAATATTGAGACCAACCGCCAGAATTAGAGATAAAAAGATGGGACGAACTGTCTTAGGTTGATAAATATAGTCCTTATCCACAATCTGATCATCACTAGCTCTTGAAAAGCGAAAAATCTGGCCAACCAGATAACCCACGAAGATAGCCAGCATAATATTAATCGAAGCTGGTAAATTGATACGTGTCAAATCGCCATCGTTTATTGGAGACATTAACAACTCTTGCGATCCTATTGTCAAGCTGACCAAAAGGGATGTCACACCAGCCGTTCCAGTACTTCTACCGTAGTGACCAGCCGTGTATTTTCCTGCAAAGTAGGTTGACAAGGGACCTGCTAAACCACCAAGAAAACTGGAAAGATTGTTGAGCACCTGACCAGTGATCCTAAAAGCTGGCAGCCAATCAGAAACAGAAAACAACTGGTTAATATAACCAAGATCTGAAAAGACAGATAGCGAAATCACCCGAATAATTCCTGAAAAAAGGAAAAAGGGAAAGAGCGAAACCAAGGTTTTCTGCGTAATTTGGACAAAGCCTCGCTCACGAAACCAGAGAAACCTCTGGACCAAATAGTTTATCATAAAAGACTCCTAGTAAAAGGCAAAAATAAACTTTACATTCAACGTTTTCTTTCATTATAGCACAAAGAGAGGGGCCTTACCTTAATCGTGGGTTAAAGCACATTCCCAATCTTACTAAAAACACTTAGCTATCTCTTAATACAAGAAAAAACCATAAGTCTCCAATTCCGAGACTCATGGCCTTTTTTATTATCATTAAGCAAAAGTTGTTACATCAGAGGCATCCAGACGAACAGACTCAAAGCCTTCTTCATTGGCTTTCCCAAGAGCAATGAGCAAAACTGGTACATGACGGTCTTCATCAAGTCCAAAGGCTTTGGCAAGCCCATCTTTTTTATAACCACCGATGGCGTTGGTATCATAACCATAAGAACGAGCAACCAACATCAACTGCATGGCAGCAAGGCTAGCATCGATGTGGACAATTTCATTCATCATTTCGCGAGGAGCATTTTCATACATTGGCACAATGCTTGACAGTTGTTTTTCTTTGACTTCTTCAGGCATTTTTCCTTGAGCAACAGCCTTACCGTATATATCTTCTGCTCTTTCTTGGCTCTTCAAATCGGCAAAAATAAGGACCATGGCTGATGATGTTTCATTTTGCACACCATTGAAGCTGACGAAAGGTGTCAATTTTTCCTTGCCCTCTTCGCTATCAACGACGACAAAACGCCAAGGTTGCATGTTGACTGATGATGGTGCTGTGACAGTTTTATCTAGGATTTCCAACAGTTCTTCTCGCGGAATCTTAACAGATGAATCAAAGTTACGAATGGAACGACGGTTATAAACGATATCTGAAAAATCATTGCTTACTACAGGCATCTTATGTCTCCTTTTTTTGATTAAATGAAAATAATATAATCAAAATTATAACACAAGACAATTGTTATCAAAAATATTTGCTACAGACGACTAAAGATTCGTTTCCTTGAGCCCTAGCCGTTTCACTTCAGATGAATAGTAAACCATGATGATAATAAGACTGAGTGTAATTACCCAGATTGACTTAAGGTGCACAAAATGCATAAGAACGGCTGAGACGATAGCGCCAACGATAAAGCTCCCTACGATAAAGCTATAATTGACAGCCTGACGACGATATTCTCTCTGATCACCACTTCCCTGAATGGCATAATAGAGGGCCGTTAACATCCTTCGATAATTTCCTGAGGTCATAAATATCACGAAGGGATGATTCTCAATCTGACTGCCAGTAAAAGTCTTCATCATGATACCTGCAGAAAAAGCGATAATCGGGAGCTCAATCAAGGCATTTGAAGGTAGAAAAGGCAGGATAGCTGTCATCACACAAAGTGGAAGAAGACCATAAACTCGCCAATAGGCATTCTTACGCTGGTCTTTAAACCACATGCCAAAAAGAAAGCCTAAAGAAAAGAATAGGATTGAAAAGCAACGCAACAAGTTATAGTACATACTACTGTTCTGCCAGTCAGCGACCAAGAGAAGGATATTCCCAGTCTGTGTAGCAACCAAACTATGATAGTACATATGACAAAAGACATCCAAAGCCCCTCCTGAGAAACTCAACAAATTAGCCATCAGACGCGTATTTTGAGGAAGAAGGTTCCGCGATTCCATAACATAACTTCCCTTCTAATAGTAATTGATAGGATAACTTTATTATAGCAAATTCGGGAACACACAGTAGAAAAAAACAACCCTCACGAGTTGCTTCTATCCTATTAAA